>JBAXHK010000137.1:0-5025 GCA_037138935.1 Actinomycetes bacterium | reverse complement strand
TGCAATACCTATAGTCCTAAAGACCACCGTCACGAGCAGCGGCACCACTCTCAACACCCTGCCCGGCGGCATCACCTACGGCTGGAATGACCTCAGTGGGCCAACAACTTGGGGGAAACAGCAGGCAGCAATCCACTTCCAAGGTGACGTCAACTACCTCAATGGCTCGGGCCCATTCAATGGTTATGTCACTGTCACTGGTGCAGACGGCACCGTGCTCGCATTCCGAGTCGAAGGCTCAGCTCTTGCCGTGCCATTGAACTCGGGCGCAACCGAAACCCATTTCGCTGGTGACATCAAGGTGATTGGCGGCACCGGCACCTACGCAAATGCCAAGGGGATCGGCACCCTGGTTGGTACCCGTGATGCGGCGCTAGGTAGCCCGGTGCGCCTTACTTTCCGCCTGACCGTGCTACCCGCGCGTACCTAAGTCAGGCCTGCTTTTTCAAGTTCACCCGATAATCAAAATTCAGCGGGTGAGCATCCACACAAAATTACGACCTTCATTACAGGAAGTACTTCGAAAGTGGGGATTACCTCACTTTTTGCTGCCTCAAGCAGAGATTCTCATCGCGACTTACCGCAAATCGGAACTCTGACGTCATCGTCACCGTCCTAACACCGAGTTCAGATATGCAGCCAAGTAGACCCTTTAGGGGTTTGCCCAACTTAAGGAAGTTCTAATGCCTCCGGTTAAAAGCCGAATCGCAACTCCTGTAACCGTCGTAACTACAGTATTAGCCGCATTACTTGTTATCCCAGCCGTATCAGCAGCTGCTGATACCTCCAGTGGATCCAGCACTTTGGTGACTGATGGGGTGAGTGCGACCACCACTATTGCGACGGACTGGGGTTCGGGATATTGCGCAGATGTCGCAATCTCCACCACAGCTACGCTCGCGAAAACATGGAGCACCGTGCTGCCTACCGGCATCAGCGTCGGCAGCATCTGGAATGCAAATAAGTCAACCGGCACCGATGGATCGACCATTGCTAAAGGTGCATCGTGGAACGGCACCGTTAAAGCCGGATCCCCTACCTCATTTGGCTACTGCGCAAATCGCACCATTACAGTCGTTCCTACACCGTTGCCAACCAGCGCACCGACGGTAGCTCCGCCTACACCAGCGCCAACTACTCCGGCACCCACACCAAGCGCAACAGCGACACCACCCGTGACCGGCACACCTGGCAAGACTTTGGTTGCCCCATATGTCGATATGGGTTTGTGGCCCACGGCAAATCTCATCAACATGTCGGCGGCCACCGGTGTTAAAGCATTCACCGCCGCCTTCGTTGTACAAGAGGCTGGCACAGCCTGCTCACCAGCATGGGGTGGCTACCCTGCCTACGCCGTTGGCGGCGCGGACGACTTCATTGATGTCATCGGCGAATTCCAGCGCCAGGGCGGTCGGGTCATTGCGTCATTTGGCGGTGCATCTGGCAGTGAACTAGCCAATAACTGCACTTCTGAGGCAAGCTTGCTCGCCGCGTACAAAAAAGTCATTGATCGCTACTCAATGGATCGAATTGACTTCGACATTGAAGGCGCAGATGTTGCCAATGCTGGTTCAAACCAGCGCCGCGCAAAAGTTGTTGCGCAACTGCAAAAGGACTACGCCGCAAAGGGCAAAAATATTGAAGTATCCTTGACAGTCCCGGTAATGCCTGACGGCCTCGACAATAATGGGCTTCGCACTGTTAAGGAGTTTGCAGCAGCGGGCGTGAATTTGGCATCGGTGAACGTGATGGCCATGGACTATGGCTCGCAATACACCGATATGGGCACCCACGCAATTACGGCGGCCCAGGGCACCGCAAGTCAATTGAAAACTATCCCCACCTATTCGAATCTTTCGAATTCCGCGTTGCTGGCACTTGTTGGTCTCACCCCGATGATCGGTCAAAATGACGTCGCGAGCGAGATCCTCACGATCGCCGATTCGACGAAGGTTGCAAAGTTCGTAAAAGATAATGGAGTCGGATTGCTGGGCTGGTGGGAGATGACCCGCGATACGCCTTGCACCTCAAGTAGCCAGGGCCTATACCTGTGCACCAAGATCAATGAGCCTCAGTGGGCTTTTGCAAAAGCATTCATTGCGGCATTGGATGGCACAGTGGCGCCGAACCCGACACCGACGGCCACTCCCACCGCTACGCCATCTGCGACTCCTACTGCCAGCACCCCGGCCGGCACTTCGGCCCTTGGGGTCACCGCCACGGTGTCATCGGATTGGGGTACCGGTCGCACCATCGACTTGGTTATTACTAATACGGGCCTAACGCGCCTATCAGCTTGGTCAGTGACCATGCCATGGACGGGCAACGCGATAGAAATGTGGAATGCCAAGGGCACCCTTGCCAGTGGCAAATTAACCGCGGCCAATACCGACTGGAATGGCCAGTTGGCACCGGGTGCATCAGTGGCCGTTGGCTTCAATGATGCCGGCGCTTTGACGCTTCCGACAACCTGTACTTCGACAGTTGGCTCATGCGTCATCAAGATCGGTGTTGCTAAGCCGTAGCAAATAGGTGAGGGCGGGGTGGGGATAACTCCCCTACCCCGCCCTCGCTTCACCCTTAGTCAGGAACTAGCAAAGAACACACGCGCCTTGCCGCCGTACAGCAGATACAGAACGATCAAAGCAACAATGATGTCAATCAGGCCGTTGACAATGATGTCCCGGCCAGCGAACAGATAAGAAATACCTTTAAGTAGGTTAATTACTGTCAGAATTGCGACGATCAAGCGCGAGATGCGGTTACCGTCAAAGATGCCTTTGGCAACCAGCAGGTAGATAATCCCGATGACCATCGAGACAATGACGCCCCAGATGCCGGCGCCAACTGCGTCATTGAGATTGAAGAGACCAAGTACACCTAGGAGCACTCCCAGCAGGCCATCGATAACGATGATGACCCCTACCAAGGTCACCCCCATTGGGCGCGCTATTCCGTTTGCCATTGCGAACCTCATTTCGAATTATCAATTGGGATAGGTACGAATCGCCCAACCTTGGCACGATCAGCCCGCTCTGCGTGTCCGCCGCGCCGCAACTACTTTCCGAGCTGGCCGATTATTACCACCCGATCGTCGGGATTGAAGTTGATCATTTCGCCTTTTGGCGGATTTAGGCGGAGTCCATCGGCCAAGAAGTCCGGTTGACCCGCGGCCGCGGCACTTTGGTAGCCGATAGCCACCACCCCCCAATTTCGCGCCTCGGCGATAACCTCGCCAAAAGTTGCTGACCCACCTGATGCGTACCGCGCATACGGGTGTTTGGTGACACTTGACCCGTCGGCATCAAATAGGTCCGCGAATACATCAACAAGCTGTGGACTCTCGCTCAATTGTGCGAGAAGTAAACTGATTAAACGTTGGCTGACTATGAAGTCATCGCCAGCACTCTCATTCGCCAGCTCGACGTCATTTGGGTCGCGCAACTCAGCGACGATATTTCCTTCAGGCACCGAACCCGCTGACCGAAGATTCCTCAGCGTCAACAAGACTCGAGCATCTGCTTCGTCAACGCCGAATGGAGGATTCTCACAAAGTATGAGGTAGTGATCAAAAGCCCCCGACTCAGTAAGTGCAGAGATTGCGGCTCTATTAATGGTGTCGCCTTCTACCAATTGTAGAGACTGGTTCACGAGATTCAGTCTTTCAATCTTCGCGCGAACCAGTGATGGGGTGTGCAGTTCACTATTTATGAGCACAATCAGCTCTGAACCCGGAGCGACATGAGTTTCGATTTCTTCCACGATCATCGGCGCCATTAAGTTCCAGCCGACAATCAGCGAGCGTTCGCGCTTAGACTCAAATGGCTCCGACTCCATGACGCCGCTTAACCCCCAAGACTGCGGCACCAGATCAATCTGGAAAACCGAATCGTCCTCCGCGATGCCGATCACGGAGTCTCCATCGGCGGCTATCGTGTCGAGAGGTGGGTTCAATGACACCGTGCCGTCTGCATACTGCATTCCAATGATGGTCGAACTTGAAGAGGCGAGAAGTAGCTCACCGAACTTTCGACCCACGAGATTTTGTGGAATCTGCTTGACATACATTTCATCGCCATCAAAATCCAGCAACTCTTGGTAGATGAGACCCAGACCGGAAGCTCGTGAGACCTGCGCCGTGATTCGGGCGATTATCTGAGTGGGCGAAATGGCAATTAGCCGCTTGCCAATGACTTCGCGCAATGCATCCGCAGTATCTACGTCCTCAACTTCGGCGAGTATCCGAGCTGATGCTGAATTACCTACAAGTTTGTTTAGAGCCAACACTACTTTGACAACGTAGGCGCTTGACTCCTCATCCTCAGGATTTAACACGATAATCGATTTGGCATCCTGTGGATTCATCCGGGCTAGGTCGCCGAGGCGAGTAGGTGAACCACTTCGCACCACCAAACGTGAATGGCCCATGTCTTTTACATCGCGATTCAATGCATCCGTTACGTCGACAACGTCATCGGGGCTAAGCACGACGATGACGTGGCCACGGTTACTCCGATTTGCTTCAACAAGCTCGGAGATCACCACCGGCAGTTTCTCGCTGCGCCCAATTATGAGCGTGTGCCCACGTTCAATAACCGCGGATTGGCCGCGCCGCAGTTCTTCAAGCCGACGCTCAATGGCACTCGAAATTAGGCCGATGATCGCCGCCCCAATGAAGATCCCGACCAAGGTTATGAGCACACTGAATATGCGATAACCCGAACCCTGATCGCCGGTGAAAGTGCCGGCATCAAGATAGCGGCCGGTTGCGAGCCAGACACCTTCGGGAAAACTCGTTGGCTCATCACCTGGGCCTAGCCGAAGAAGCCAAGTCACAGTCGACACCAACAGGACGAGTACCGCGGTGATAGCCCCTAGCCACACCAGGACAACCCAGATACCCCGGGCGAGCCCGTTATCGAAGCGGTAGCGCAGGCGCTGTTTGAATGTGAATCGCGCGGCCATCTTGAATCCTCACATTACCAATCGGTTTTTCAACAATATCTAATCACAATTTAGCGACTT
>JBAXHK010000136.1:0-5100 GCA_037138935.1 Actinomycetes bacterium | reverse complement strand
TCCCGGGCGCATTCGAAAGCGCAGATGTCATCGCAAGCGTGCGCCCCCTTGACTACCCGCGGGCATCGAGGCTGCGCAAAGGCACCGTCACCGTTTCATTCCTTTCACCAGTTGGCGATATTGAGACGATTCGCGGATTGCGCGACGCTGGTGCGACCGGACTTTCATTCGATGTGTTGCCGCGCATCTCGCGGGCGCAGTCAATGGACGCATTGAGCTCACAGGCCCTTGTTACCGGATACCGTGCGGCCCTTGTGGGAGCAGACCGGCTGCCTTCATTCTTTCCGCTGTTCATGACGGCGGCCGGCACGATTCAACCCGCGAAGGTATTGGTGCTGGGGGCTGGCGTCGCAGGGCTGCAGGCCATCGCCACCGCCAAGCGCCTCGGGGCAAAAGTTTCTGCCTATGACGTGCGCCCGGCAAGTGCCGATGAAGTCAAGTCGATGGGCGCAACTTTCGTCACGCTAGATCTTGAAGCCCTTGAAGGCTCCGGAGGTTACGCCCGCGAAATGACCGAGGATCGCGCCGATCGCCAGCGCGAGCTTCTTGCCCCATTCGTCGCAGCGGCCGATGTGCTGATAACGACAGCGGCGGTACCTGGCCGTCAGGCACCGTTACTAGTCACCCGGGCGATGGTCGAGGGCATGAAGCCAGGTTCGGTAGTAGTTGACCTAGCGAGTGAGACCGGAGGCAACGTCGAAGGCTCGATGCCGGGCGAGGAAATCAAGTTCGGTGAAGTCTTAGTTTGGGGCGCCAAGGATGTGGCCAGCGAGATGCCGGTGCATGCTTCGCAACTTTACTCGATGAACATCATGTCGCTGCTTGCCCTGACGGTAAATGAGGGCGCTGTAGTTGTTGACCCAGAAGATGAAGTTTTAGCCGGATGCGCCGTCGTCATTGACGGAGTAGTCCGCAATCAAGCGGCGCTAGATGCGCTCGGTGGAGGTTCATAAGCATGGATGGCGTTGCACTTCTCACCATATTCATCCTGAGTATTTTCGTCGGGTTTGAAGTTGTCTCCAAAGTCTCAACGGTGCTCCATACCCCGTTGATGTCGGGCGCGAACGCCATCCACGGCATCGTGTTGATCGGTGCCATTACCGTCACCGGTTCGGCAACCAACCCCCTTGAGATCACCCTGGGCGTGATAGCCATCCTGCTCGGTGCAATCAACCTCGTCGGTGGTTTCGTTGTCACCGACCGCATGCTGGAGATGTTCAAGCCTAAGAAACCAGTTGCCCGATCCGATGATGGCGGTGCGGCATGACACCGACGTGGGTGCAGTTGGCGAACCTCCTCGCAGCAGTGCTGTTCATTTTTGCGCTCAAGGGGTTGTCTTCACCGAAGAGTGCACGCAACGGAAACCTGCTTGGCGCAGCAGGTGCTGTGCTGGCAACCGCGGTGCTTTTCGCTAGCGGTATCCCGCTGTCGAACATCTTGCTGATCCTCGCTGCTGTGCTCATCGGTAGTGCAATCGGTTGGATCTCGGCCCGCAAGGTGCAGATGACCCAGATGCCGCAACTGGTCGCACTGTTCAATGGCGTCGGCGGCGGCGCGGCGGCTCTCGTTGCTGTTATTGAGTATCTCGAAGTTGGCGGCGAGAACAAGATTTCACTGGCCGCGACCGTTTTCACGGTTGTCATTGGCTCGGTCTCATTTAGCGGTTCGATTATCACTTTTTTGAAATTACAAGAACTGATGACCTCACGCCCGGTGATTATTCCCGCCGGAAAGTGGGTCACGATGCTCGTGGCAGCGTTAACCGTCGTAGGTGCCGTGTGGTTGGTCATCAGCCCCCAGGTCTGGTTGCTGGTTGCCCTGCTCGTGCTCTCGCTGATCTTCGGCATGCTCTTCGTGCTACCTGTCGGCGGCGCCGATGTACCAATCGTGATCTCACTGCTGAATGCATTCACCGGTTTGTCGGTCGCGGCATCTGGATACGTGCTCAATAACGTCCTGTTGATCATCGCCGGCACCCTGGTGGGCGCCTCTGGCACCCTCCTGACCAAGGAAATGGCAAAGGCCATGGGCCGCCCAATCACCTCCACCCTCTTTGGCGCATTCAGCGGCACCACCGCCGGCAACACGTCTACCGGTGGTGATCGTCCGGTGCGCTCCGGTGGGCCAAATGACGTCGCGATCATGCTGGGCTTTGCCAACAAGGTGATCTTGGTTCCCGGTTACGGTTTAGCGGTGGCTCAGGCTCAGGGCACCTTACGTGAACTTGCTGATCTACTTACCGAGCGCGGAGTCGAAGTCGATTACGCGATCCACCCGGTTGCCGGTCGCATGCCGGGGCACATGAACGTGCTTCTCGCCGAAGCCAGCGTGCCCTATGAGCAACTAAAGGAAATGGACGAAATCAACCCGGAGTTCGCATCAACCGATGTCGTTCTCGTTGTCGGTGCAAATGACGTAGTGAACCCCGCCGCGCGCACCGATAAGTCAGCACCGATCTACGGCATGCCGATTCTGAACGTGGATCAAGCCCAGCAGGTGGTCTTCTTGAAGAGATCGATGCGCCCGGGCTTCGCGGGTATTGAGAATGAGATTCTCTATGACCAAAAGACAATGTTGCTGTTCGGTGACGCCAAGGATTCATTAAACAAGGTGGTATCGGCCCTTAAGAACCTGTGATTTAATCGTTCAGCGCTGGTTACTGGCCCTAACTGCTGGTGATGTTCTCTTAGACAACGCCGTAAAGTCGATCACCGGCATCACCCAGGCCGGGCACGATGTAACCCTTCTCATTTAGATGTGAATCTAGGGCGGCGGTTACCACCGTGACTTCGACATCACGATCGTTGTAAGCGTCCTCAAGGCGCTTGACGCCTTCGGGTGCGGCGAGCAAACAAATGGCCGTGACATCGCGCGCACCGCGCTCGAGCAGTAGATCAATGGCGGCGACCAAGGTGCCACCGGTTGCGAGCATTGGGTCAAGGACGAAGACCTGGCGATTGGCGAGGTTATGCGGCAGGCGATCAGCGTAGGTGGTGGCGATCAGTGAATCCTCGTCGCGAACCATGCCTAGGAAGCCAACTTCGGCGGTCGGCATCAATTTGACCATGCCATTTAGCATGCCTAGGCCGGCGCGCAGGATCGGCACGACCAGGGGCCGCGGGTCAGCCATCTCAACGCCCATGCAGTCGGCTACCGGAGTAGTGATGGCAACCGGCTGAATACGCAAGGTCTCGGTGGCTTCATAGGCTAAAAGGGTGACCAACTCCTCGGCCAAGAGGCGAAATGTCGCCGAGGATGTCTGAGTCCGGCGCAGTCTGGTGAGCTTGTGGGCCACGAGGGGATGGTCGATCACGAGGGTACGCATAGCGCCGAGAGTAGTGGTCGACCTGAGCTGAAGATACCCGGCGTGCCACCATCTACCCATGGGATCGCAGGAGATGGACGCTAACGCGATTGACTTTGCGGTCGCGGTATGGCACGAGGAGGGCCAGTGGATGGCTTCTTCCTTGCCGGCGCGGGTTGCCACGTCGATGGATGACCTCATCTCAACCCTGCGGCAACTACCGGGCGAAGGCGGAGTTTTTGGTTTGATTGGCGTGGTTGATGAATACTTCATCGTGGTGCGCCAAGCCGCCGGCTCCTCGCGCGCGATGATCAGCGATGGTGCGGCAATTTTGGATTGGGCGCTAGCCGAAGAAGCCGCCGATGTAATTGGGCTCGATATTGACGATGATGATCTTGAAGATTTCGAGCCGGTTGGTGACATGAGTATCTTCACTGACTTCGGCCTTGGCGCAGATGAGTTAGGTCTGCTCTGTCGTGATGAGGATCTTTATCCTGATCAGCAGATAAAGGCGATCGCCAAGCGACTTGGATTCAGCGAGCAATTGAAATCAGTACTGCGCGCGAACTAATGCACGTTCAACAATTCGATCTCGACATGATGCAAGTGGCACTTGCCTGCGCGAACGAAGCGGGTGCTGCCGGTGATATCCCGATCGGCGCGGTGGTCGTGGATGCCTCCGGCAAGATCATCGCAAAAGGGCATAACAGGCGCGAAGCTTTGAACGACCCCACAGCCCACGCCGAGATATTGGCGTTGCGCGCGGCGGCACAAAAACTTGGTAGTTGGCGCCTTACCGGTTGCACCTTGGTGGTGACCTTGGAGCCGTGCCCGATGTGCGCGGGGGCGGTGGTGATGTCGCGGGTGGCTCGACTGGTTTTCGGGGCCTGGAACTTGGAGTACGGAGCCGCCGGATCCAACTGGGATCTAGTGCGAGACCGGCGACTTAACCACCGGCCCGAGGTTGTTGGTGGGGTGATGGCCGAGGAATGTGGCACGCTAGTGCGAGAATTCCTTGCAACCCACCGCATGCCGCAGGAGGCCTGATGAGCTATCGCGAAAGCTCGATAACTCGGCGCCCATCACCGCGGCGTCGGATGCCGATCTGGCGCTTATTGATTTTCATCTTGGTTGGCATCGTCGTGCTTTTCGCAATCGGTTTTGGAGTTTCGCTGATCTTCCGCGGCAGCGGCACCCCGCAGGCAGATCCATCGCAAAGTTCAATCGCCGAGCCACTGCCGTGTGAGACCACAATGGTGAACCCGGCCGAGGTGCTTCCGATAAGCAGTAAAGTCAAAGTTTCGGTTTACAACTCCACCAATAAAATTGGTTTGGCGGGCGACACCGCCAAAGTCCTTAAAGCCCGCGGGTTCATCATTCAAGAGGTTGGCAACGACCCGATGAGTAAGAACGTTCAAGGGGTTGCTGAAATTCGCTACGGCCCAAAGGGTGCCAGCCGAGCCCAACTACTTGCTTTCCATTTCCCCGGTGCAGTTCTGGTTCAAGACAATCGCTCCGGAAAAATTGTTGACCTAGCGGTAGGTGCCGCCTTCACTGAACTGGAGGGCGAAGCTCAGATCGCCGCCGCCATGGCATCACCATCAGCATCAACTTCTGGGCCCGGGTGTGCGAGTGCGGAGCCGGCACCCGCCCAAGAGGCGGCAAGTGAGCCGCCCACTGCGATCTCTCCATCGCCCAGCGCATCTTGATGGGTTGATCTAGCGGCGGATCCGAAAAAGTATGGCGGTGGCGGTGGGATTTGAACCCACGGTGGAGTTTCCCCCACACACGCTTTC
>JBAXHK010000135.1:0-5113 GCA_037138935.1 Actinomycetes bacterium | reverse complement strand
GACGGATCCGGGTAAGCGGGCTCGGGTATTTGGCTTCTACGCAGCGGCCACCCCCGCCGTCTTCATGCTGGCCCCGCCCGTGACTGCCCTAATTGTGGAAACGGCGGGTTGGCGGGCGGTGTTGATCTTTTGGGTTGTCCTGGGACTCATCACGCTGGTGGCAATGTTGCGTTACGTGCCCAAGAGCACGACGAGAGCGGGCGGGGAGAGGGTGACGCCACTTTTGGCCGGCGCGGTCTTAGCCGGTGCTTCCCTAAGTATCATCAGTTTGGCAACAAGTGACGACTTCGCAGTGTTCGCCGCCGCGATCGCGGTTGTGGCCCTATTCGCCCTGATCGTCATCATGCGGCGCAGTGCGACAACGACACTTGACTTTCGCTGGTGCCGCGGGCGGGGGTTGCTCATCTTGGTCGTCGCCCTATGCGTGGCGTCGATGCCCGATCTCTTCTTCTACACCAATATGCTCTTGCAGTACCGCTACAGCGTGCCAATCGTTTTCATTGCACTATTACTCGTCGTGCCGCAAGGGTTTGCGGTGGTTGGCGGCCTGCTCTCCGGCCCGGTGAGTGCTCGCATCGGACCGGCGAAGGCCGCTCTGATAGCGCTCCTAGTCAGCGCCGTAACCTGCTTAGCGACTTTGTTTGTTACCCCGGATGCACCGATCTGGGTTCCCGTGTTGGTGCTTTCGGTGATCGCGGTCCCCACTCTGTTCCTAGTTGGTCCAATCACCAACACTTTCCTGAGCCGAGCACCTGCGGAATCATCTGGTGCTGCGGCATCGATCAATAAGGCCGCAGGAAACATCGGCGGAGTATTCGGGGGGGCACTGGTCGGCGCCTTGAGCTTTGCTGCTTACCAGAATCGGATGGCCGGCATCCTCAACGCCGATGGCTTGCCCTTCCCGGAGGCCGAACTGATCGCGAGTGAAATCCGCGGGGGAGCTGCCGTAGCTGAGGTGGCCGCACGAATCTCCGATCCCGTTGCAAAAGACGCACTGGTTTCAATGGGCCCTGGCCTACTTGAAGCTCAGTCCTATTCCTACGCTGTTGTCGGCGTCGTGTCAGCGGGACTCTTTCTCGCAGCTGCCGTCTTAATGTTCTTCTACCTACGCCGCAGTACGAGTCCAAGTGATGTGGGTGCCGGTGACATGAGCCCCAGATAAGGGAGATGTCGAGTATTAGGTTGACTTACTCAACCTAATACTGGTTGGCAACTAGTTGATTCACCGCTATGCTGACTTCATGACTGCCACTGTGGGCGCATTTGAGGCCAAAACTCATCTCTCCGAACTGCTAGCCCGGGTCGAGGAAGGTGAGCAGATCACCATCACCAAACACGGCCGACCGGTTGCACGGCTCACACCCATCATTGAGTCGTCAACGAGTCGCGACTGGTCGGCCTTCTGGGATCGGGTTGATTCGCGAAGAGTCGCACTCAGCCCGGGCACCTCCATCAAGGCAGACATCGAGGCTGGTAGAGCATGAAAACCTTTGTGCTCGACGCGTCATTGGCACTCGAGTGGTTCGCTGTAGGTGCATCAACCGAGGTGCTCGCCAAGCGATCATTACTCGATGATCACGTTGCCGTGGTGCCCACTCTGTGGCGCTTCGAGGTCATGAATGCAGTAACCACTTGGCGGCGTCGGGGAGATATCTCGCATGCAGATTGCGCTGTGCTGCTCCACGACATAATGCAGATCCCTTTCGGGACTGTGGATGAAGGAGACCCGGAACTTGTGGTTTCTCTGGCGTCTGCGCACGGACTCTCGGCATACGACGCCACATATCTCCGGGTAGCCATGATTACCGGAGATCCGCTAGCCACCTTGGATGCCGCCCTGAAGAGGGTCGCGAACGAGATTGGCGTCACCTGTCTCTAAGGCTGCGGTTCAGTTCGAGAAAAACATCGAGCCATCTGTCATAGACAGGCGCCCGGACACGGTTCCTTTGCCCGTGGCCAATGCACCAGCGCTTGCAGAGCTGAAATCCGTTGCGCTGCAGCAGGTTTCGAAAGTGGGTCGCCCGGGGCTCGAACCCGGAACCTACGGATTAAAAGGCAATGGACCACGCTTCGGTCCCCTCATAAGAACCAGAAATACCAACGTTTTTCGATGTGGCCAGACTCCGCAAGACACCCCGAGAATCGTCAAGAAAGGGCGGAAGAAAGGGCGGAGACTGGTGTCTTGAAGCGGCCCCCGACACGCCAGCACTGGAAAGGTCGGCGCGTTGGCATCCAGTCGTAACGAAAAGCAGGAACACGCGTCGACGCTAGCACCCCAGGACGACGGGACGGGTATTGCGCACGGACCTGTGAGGTCACAACAAGCCTCCAGGCCCCAAGCCAGCGCGACACCGCCGGACCCACGCATTGCGAGGCGGCCGTCCCTGACCCCTTACGCCTGAAATGCCCTGTGCACCAATGCTCCTTCGTACCAGCCGGGCCCGCTCAGGAACGCTGAAGCGCATGCACTCCGGGCTAAGCCCGTCGACGTCCTACGCATCGTCACTGCGTCGAATCTTCGCCCAACCTGTGCGCTCAACTGTTCCTAGCAAGAGCCAAGGCATCCTTCAGAGGGCTGTAACCGGGACGAAGCTCGCCTTAGATGATGTCCACGATTTCGGTGTTGTAGGTCTTGAGGTGGACCTGTGACCACCTGCCGAGTTCTTCGAGTACCGGGCGCAGCGCCTTGCCGCTCTCGGTGAGCCGGTAGGCGTTGTTGCGTGATGCCGCGTTGGGGTTCACGCGCTCGATGCTCCCGATCGAGGTGAGGAGCCGGAGCCTGGCAGCAAGGATGTTAGTCGAGACATGCTCGGGCGCCTCGAGGAACTCGGAGTAGGAGCGGGTTCCGTGGGAGATCAGGTCGCGCACGATGAGCAAGGACCACTTGTCCCCGAGGACGTCCAGGCCCGAGCTGATCGGGCACACCGAACGCCAGTCGAGGATCTCAGGGTTGGGGTCCGTGCTCATGTCACCTCTAGTCTCCCAGCGACGCGGCCATCTCCGTGAACGAGGCTTCCATCGGGGTGGGCTGCCAGTCAAGGACGTCGGACGTCGCGCTGGTGTCGAAGGCTATCCGCTTGCCGAGCAGGGGAACCATTCCCTTGGCCTGGCGATCGAACAGGCTCATCAGTCTCACGGCCACGTTGGGCGCCCTGCGGGAAGGAACCTTGACGTAACCAGCCTGCTGGAGGATCGAGGCGACGGACGCCATCTCGATGGGCTCGGACGTCGATGCGATGAAACGTTGGCCCGGGGCGCGCGGCGCGGTCAACGCGGTCACGTGCAGTCGAGCGACGTCGCGCACATCGACCATGCCCATGGCAACGTCGGGGATCATCGGCATCTTCCCGCCGATCATGTCCGAGATCATGGCCACGCTCTGACCATCGGCCTTCGCCCCCAGCGACGGGCCGAACACCCCGCCGGGGTTGATCACCGCGAGTTCCATCTCGCTGTCACGGGTGATGTCCCAGGCGGCGCGTTCGGCCAGCGTCTTGCTCTTCGCGTAGGCGCCGATGCTGGCGCCGGTGTCCGACCACGAGTCAGGTCCGTAGCGACCACTGTCCTTGCCGGCGGCAACGGCCACGATCGACGACGTGAGCACCAGACGACGAACCCCGGCTCGCTGCGCGGCTCGGACGACGCGCCTGGTGCCCTCCACCGCTGGAGCGATCAACTCGTTCTCATCCTTCGGCTCGGCCAGGACGAAAGGCGACGCCACGTGGACCACGTAGGTGCACCCAGCCATCGCCTCATCCCACCCGCTGTCGGAGAGCAGGTCCGCTTCGACGAAGCTGAGCCGGTCCACCGGGGCCACAGCCCCGATGGCGGCCAGCGTGGGCGCGGTCTTCGAAGCCGAACGCACCGTCCCGACGACCTCGTACCCCTGACGGAGCAACTCGGCGCCGACGTGCTGACCGATGTAGCCGCTGATGCCCGTGACCAGAACGCGTGCAGTCATCTCGTATGTCTCCTGTGCTGAGAAGTCGATGTGGGGTGAACGAGCAATTCGGATGAGTCCCGGTCAGCTGACCGGTGCCGAGACCGGGAAGCCTTCGATGAAGACGATGCTGTTGGAGTCCGTCAGCTCGTTGATGCGCAGCTGCTTGTAGGGCTCGTATTCGGCGGAGTCGTACCAGGCCATCGCGGCCGCCATGATGGGGAAGCGGAGGATCGCGGCCCAGTTGCCGTCGAACTCGCCCTCTCTGGCCGTGGGGGTCGGGGACCCGGCGACCATCTGCACGCCTGACTTCTCCAGGATCGGGAAGACGTACTGGGAGTAGCGCTCGTTGAACTCCGCGGGGTTCTTGATCTTGATCTGGACCATGGCGTACGCCGGTGCGGTCTCATCGGTCATATGGGTGGCTCCAAGTCGGATAGCGGCAAGTCCGGATAACTTGCATTTCGCAACTTAGCACCCTCACTTGCATATTGCAAGTGAGGGTCAGTCCGACGCCTACGTCGGGTCGCGATGCTGCGCCGCATAGAGGTGGTCGAAGGCATCGCCGATCGCGGGCAGGTCCTTGCGGGGGACGTGGTCAAGGAAGTGCGCACGGACGGACGCCACGTGCACCGGTCCCATCCGGTCGCACAGTTTCTCGCCCGCCTTGGTGATGACTGCATGGACGAGGCGCCGGTCGTCTAGTCGCGAAAGAAGTGTCATCTGCGCCACGACAACTACGCACACCATGTGCGGAGGTCAGGGCAGTTGACCCGCGTTGAACCTACAGACGTCGCGTCCGCACACCACGCATAGAGCGCCCTGTGACGCGAGGCGCTCGGCGGCCGGGGAGGCTCACCGTCCGGGGTCAAGCACGCGGATTTGGCACCCAGGAATCGTTGCAGCCCAGGAGGAAGCGCGGTTCCGGGATGGCTTCCAAATGCCTGCCCATGGCAGTTTCGCTCCATCCAGTGCTCCACGGTAAACGCCGCGAATACCCGGAATCGGCCCCAGATGCGTCGCGGAAAGGGCGGAAGAAAGGGCGGAAAGGTCTGAAATGGCGACTAACGAAGTCGCTCACGAACCCAAAACCCGTTGCGCTGCAACGATTTTCGGCTGTGGGTCGCCGGGGGCTCGAACCCCGAACCTACGGATTAAAAGTCCGCAGCTCTA
>JBAXHK010000134.1:0-5118 GCA_037138935.1 Actinomycetes bacterium | reverse complement strand
AGATTCCGAGGGGCGGCTTCGACGTGGTGCTCATGGATCGGGCCGTGATGGACACGTTCAACGCGATCGATGTCCGCCATCGCTTCTTCCAGGGCGACCTGCTGTGGGGCGGCTACCGGACAAGCTTCATCCCTTACGAGCGGCAGGAGCGCACGATCGGACGCTCGCAGTACAACGTCTGGAAGCGACTCAAGAACTTCATCGACGCCGTCCTGGACGCCTCGTATCTTCCGATCCGGTTCATCACCGTTCTCGGCGTCCTGACGGCCGGCTTCGGGGCCTGCGATAGGCAACCGGCGCGGGCGAATCCCCGAGGCGATGACAAGACCGTCAAATGACAAGTGGGTGCCATCGGCCAAGGTGACGGTCCGCGCGGTGAAGTCACTTGCGATCGCCGGTGAACCTAGTCGCCAGTCGACGTCGGCGACCGATGGCTTACGGCGAAACTCAAGTTCAGCAACGTGAACACCCGCTGATAGCGCCTCCTTTGAAAGGGGCGGCCGGTTGTAAGGCATTGCTGGCTCATCGCCGACCACGGTGATGGCACCTTCGAAACCGGCACCACGAAGGGCCTCGGCTGCTCTTAACCCACCAAGGCCGGCACCTACTACGAGAACTGTTGCAGCCACGCTTTTTGTATTCCTTCTTATTTGACCGTGATCGCTTGCATGGGGCAGACGTCTGCGGCACTTTCGATGTCAGCGCGACGTGACTCATCTGCTTCGGCTACATATTCGAGCTGCCCGTCGTCATTCAACGCAAACACGTCGTCGGCTTCGAAGCAGCACTGCCCATAGTGCTGGCACTTATCCATATCAACGGTGATTATTACCACGTTTACTCCTCATCGATTCGGGATGGATACAGATCTTTTGACGGGGTCCGGATACCTCTGAACTCCCAATCGCCTCCCATGGCGGTGGAAACTACCTCTTCACTCTCAGTGGGTTGTGCACCAACATCGGTGCGAATCGGGGTTGGGCCTTCGACAATATGGTTATGGAGAATACCTAGACCCTCGACTTCTACTTCGACAACATCGCCGGGCTGGACGGGCCGCGAGAAGGCCGGGGTTCCTGAGAACAGCAGATCTCCGGGGGTCAGGGTGATGGTGCGCGCAATGTCAGCAACGAGGTAATGCATATCCCACTCCATCTCTGTGGTGGTGGAGGATTGCTTCACGACGCCATTGACGCGCGTTTGAATCTGCTTTCCATGAAAGTCCCAGTCGGTAACGACGCCCGGACCAACAGGTGCCAAAGTGTCACTGCCTTTAACTCGCAGCATCGAACCGGCGTCGGTATCGCGGAAGTCATGGAGCCCGTAGTCGTTGCCGACGCTGTAGCCAGCGATGTAGTCACCGGCCTCGCTGGGTGAAACATTTCGGCAGGTGCGTCCGATCACGATGACGATCTCGCCCTCGTAATTAAGCCACTTACAACCGCGCGGCCGCACTACGGCCGCACCATGTGAGTTAAGTGCACTGATGGGCTTTTGGAAGTAGGTGGGAGCCGGTGGCAGCTTAGTCATGAACTCGTCGGAGCGCGAAGCGTAGTTAAGGTGCACCGCAATAATCTTTGACGGTTCGGTCGGGGGCAGGTGAATTGCTTCAGCAATCGCGGTTACTCGTCCGTCACCTGCAACCAGCTCATCCCCATGTCGCTCAACCAGTGCTGGGTAGCCATCGAGCAAAATCCTTCGGAATTCGCTCATGCGGACAAACCCACTTCAACCCAACCGGCAGCCGGACGATCGAACCAAATGTGTACCTGGCCCGTGCCGATCGAATTCTCGTATTCGCTAAATAGCCGACCAGGTGCTACCACGTCACTTTCGCCCATCGCGGCGATCATCATTAAGTAATGTGCGAACTTACTCTCGGGTCGGTATTGCATGTAGTCGGGCATGGTGGCGAGTACCTGTGCATGATCGCCACTCTCGAACCAAGCTATGCGTTCGAGGTCGGCCGCATAAGCCTCCGGCGTGAAGATATTCGACGGGTCACTCGCCTCGTGCGAACGAAGCTCGCGCAGTGGCCAGAAGGTATGTGACAGCGCACCGGACGCCAGTAGCAAAACCTTGCGGTCGGTATCGCGAATGGCTTGGCCAAGGGCCCGGCCGGCTCTCAGGAAATCTTCGGTGTCGCCGGTTTGGGCAACGCTCATGGAAATCCAGCGCTTATCCGGTAGCCCCTCACCAAGGAATTTCCAGAGGTTGACGGTTGCGTAGAAAAGGGGTAGGTAATGATCTTCGTTAGCGGTGATCCAGGTGCCATTTTCTTCGCCACGGGCCGCGATCCCTTTTGCTAACTCGGGGTCGCCCATCCAGTCATAGGGGATCCGGCACATACCCCGTGGTAGTTCTTCGGAGGTGAAGAGTCCGGAGCGGCGATCTTGTGCACTAACGACGAATTCAACGGTGGTGTACCAATGGGAGTCGAGCACCACCACGGTGTCGTAGTCGAGGGTCTCGAAAACTTCGTTGCGTAACTTCTCGAGCCCTGGGACAAGGGAAATCTCTTTGCCTTGGTTTATCTCTAGCCGGGTCGCAAGCGGCAGCATGATGGTAGGAACATGCGCAAGAATTCCAGCGCCAACAACTTCACCCATAACTATCTCCCCTACTTCCATCCGGTTGGTGCATAAACGGTGTTCTTCACGTCAGCGTAAAAATCAAATGACCAACTGCCACCTTCGCGGCCCACGCCAGATTTGCGGGATCCCCCGAATGGGGCCTGCAGGTCGCGGACGAAGAAACAATTGACCCAGATAGTGCCGGCCACTAGGTGCTTGGTGAATGCTTCTGCCCGCTCGCGACTGCTAGTGACAAGAACCGCCGCCAGACCGAATTCGGTGCCATTGGCCATTGCCAGCCCTTCGGCATCGCTCTCGAAAGTTTGCATGGTGAGCACCGGACCGAATATCTCGGCGGTCAAAATCTCGCTATCGGCCTTGGCGTTGGTTACCAAGGTTGGTCGGTAGAACAAGCCACCCAGTTCAGCATTGCGTTCACCACCAAAGGCGATCGTGGCGCCTTCACTTCGCGCCCTGCTGACGAAGCCGTCGATGCGGTCAACGTGATCAGCATGAATATTCGGCCCGATTTGGGTCTCCTCATCGCGCGGATCCCCTTGCCTGATTTGCAAGGCCCGCTCGGTGAACTTCTTCGCGAATTCGGCAGCGACACTTGCCTGCACGAGCAGTCGAGTACCTGCAAGGCAAACCTGGCCGGCGTTGTCGTACTGCTCTAGCGCCAAAGTCGCAGCGAGATCAAGGTCAGCGTCGTCAAGGACGATGGTCGGGCTCTTGCCACCGAGCTCAAAGGAGCAGGGCGTGAGGTTATCGGCGGCGGCATGTGCGACCAATTTCGCCGTCGGCACGGATCCAGTGAATGAAATTCGTGATATCCCCGGATGGGCAACCAGTGCGGCGCCGGCTTCTTCCCCGAGCCCTTGAACCACGTTAAACACCCCGGCCGGCAGACCGGCCTGCTCTGTTAAGTCGGCAAAAAGTGAGGCCGTAAGTGGCGTCCACTCGGCTGGTTTAAGGATTACGGTGTCGCCCGCAGCAAGTGCGGGTGCGATCTTCCAGGTGGCGAGCATGAGCGGCGCATTCCAGGGGGTGATCAATGCGGCAACCCCGGATGGATCCCAGCTGACCACATTGGTGTGATCGCGGGTGATGAAGTTTGGGTGATGTAGTTCATTGATCGCCCAGTCGGCGAAGAAGCGCAGGTTGTGCACGACACGTGGCATTACGCCGCGGCGGTGTGAGCGGAGTAGGGATCCGTTGTCGGCGGTCTCGACTTGCGCTAGTCGCTCAATATTCGCCTCGACGAGATCAGCGATTCGATGAATGATGACACCGCGCTCACGTGGGCTAAGGGCCGCCCACGATGGGAAGGCAGCCCGCGCCGCCGCTACGGCCGCATCGACTTCGGCCTTGCCACCGCGCGCAATATTGCCCAGTGGCGAACCATCAATGGGGGAGATGTCAGCGAAAGTGCTCGCCGATGCTAGGCGGGAGCCGCCGATCCAGTGCCTGGTGTCGACATCAACTCCGGCAACGCTCGTTGTGCTCATAATCACCCTCCAGCCAAAGGTTACAGTAGATCGTTCGGACCCTAACGGAAAAAGCCGCGAATCACCAGACGAACGGGACCCCAATTTCGCGGGGTCGTACCTATTCGGTGGCGCTGATCAAATCCCGCAGGATTTGGGCCGCCTGAGGTAGATCACCCGTGGTGATGTGCCGGGTGATGTTGCGCTCCTCGGCATTGAATTCAGGGAAGAGTTTTTTCATCAGGCGCCGGCCGGCCGGAGTCAAACTCACCAGCACCAGGCGGCCGTCTGAGGTTGAGCGTTCGCGGGTCAAAAAGCCGCGCCCCTCCAAAGTGGTCAGCACCCCACTCAGGGTGGCTTTGGAAAACCCGCCCTCGGCGGCAATCCCCCGGGTCTCGATCGGTTCCCAGATCCAGACCACCCAGAGCACGACGAAGGCGGTCCAGGTGAGGTCGGCTTTGGCGAGAACCGTGCGTTCAAGGTGATTTCGCACCGAATTGGCAGCCCTAAATAGGTTCGAGGTGACCGCCATAGCCTCGAAATCTAGTTTGAGGCCGCCGAGCCGGGAGGCGACTTCACTCTCGGTTTCATTTAACGTGTGCTGGCCGGCCATGTGCCCACTCTTTCAGGATTTTTCGGAATCGGATAGTTGTTCGGGGGCGAAAGTTCGATAAGAGTTCCCATCCCCGGCTGTCGAAGGCTACGCTGTGCCGATAATTTGGGCCCGAACGATTAGCGGTCACCGGCATGGAGGACACATGAGCACGAAAACGGACATCACGCTGGCCGATCTGGATCTCTTTGCTGATGGAGCTCCGTGGGCAGTGTTCGCGGACCTGCGCGAAAACTCACCCGTGCACTGGAATGTAGAGGATTCGCCGAATCATGGCTTTTGGTCGGTCACGAGATATCGCGACATCGTCGAAGTCCTTCGCGATACCCAAACATTCTCCAGTGAGATCGGAGCCGTTAACCTCGAAGAACTCGACGAGCGCCAGATGGAAATCCGCCGCTCGATGCTGGAAACCGATGGCGATCGACATCGCGCTCTGCGTAAG
>JBAXHK010000133.1:0-5122 GCA_037138935.1 Actinomycetes bacterium | reverse complement strand
AGATTCCCGGCCCTCACTACTAATTGGGCCAGTTCCTCAATTGCGAAAGCCTTTTGGCCGCGGTCACCACTGAGGAGCGCGGCACCTCGAAGACGGCCAATTTCGGATATCACCCGATTGCTATCAGCAGGGAGCGGGATAACCGCGACATCATTAAAAATCTCAGCCCATACCCCGCCCATACCGACTACAACACAGGGCACGATGCCCAAGCGATGGGCGGCGACGAAAACCTCTACCCCGGGCTCGACCATGGCTTCGATAAGTAATTCAGCATTCGCTGGAAGTGATGCAATCTGTAGCAGTTGTGCGCTGGCGTTACGAACTTCATGAGCGGTAGTCAAGTTAAGCGCCAGAGCGCCGATTTCACTTTTGTGGATTAGCCCTGGCGCGCTCACCTTTATGGCAACCGGAAAACCAATTTCGGCCGCCGCCGATACCGCGGCGGCACTGTTAGTAACTACTTGTGATTTGGGCACCGAGATGCTGGCGGCTCGTAATAACTCCTTTGCGGAGTGCTCGGCCAAGTACTGACCACCTAATTTGATAGTTGCGCGGTTGGCGCACTCGGCGATTTGTAGTAAACGATCTGGAACAGGTGCCGGCAGTTGCAGGGCGGCCACCGCTTTCAGTGCAGATATGAGGCCACCGACCGCATCATCAGGTTCTTGACCGGGCATTGAACTGACCAGCAAGGTTTGGAGCTGTGCGCGAGCGCCTCCGACGATGCCACCGGCTCGGGTGTCGTCCCATTCGGCGCGCGGCCCGGCGGAGAGCCCGGGTGGCAAATCTTGTACATAAAGGAGATGACCCACCCCTGGATCGCGGGCAACGGTTTCACAAATTTTCGCGACAGCCTCGGTGTCCGCCCAGACCGAATTGGTGTGATCAAGTGGATTGGTTGCGGTCGCCGTTATGGGAAGTAGTACGGCGAGTTCTTGCAGTGTCTCCGCACTGAAATCCGCAAGTTTTGCGCCGGCATCATCGGCTAGGTCTGCCGCTAGGGTGGCGTCACCGCCGGAGCAGGTGATAACCGCGGCGCCGCGGCGATCACGTCGACCAATCGCCAGCGCCCGCGAAGTTTCAATTAGTTCTGCGGGCTGCCTAACTAAAATCCCGCCGGCTTCTTGGATAAGTGCCTCAAAGACCCGTTGATCACCGGCAACCGCTGCTGTGTGTGCGGCCCCGGCCGCCAAGCCTCGCTCACTTCGCCCTGCCTTTAGGACGACCACACGCACGTCGTTACTTGCGCAAGCAGCCAAAGCCTGGGTGAGCCGGACCCCGTCACCATCGTTTTCCAGGTAGGCGCCGATAACTCGAACACCGTCGGTGGTGGCAAGTGACGATATGAGTGCGGCGGCATCAACAACCGCAGAATTACCAACTGAGAAAATTGAATGAAGTCCGAGGCCTTGACGATGGGCCAGCAACACCACCCCAACATTTCCACTCTGGGTGATTAGTGCGATTGGCCCGGAAACCTCAGGTAGTACGGCAGGATCTCCCCAGACGGCGGCCCGTGCGGGCACTGACACGTAGCCGTTGCCATTTGGCCCGATGACCGGGAGATCACCAGCGGCAGCCGCCAGGGCTTCCTGCGCCTCAATGTTCCCTATCTCTGCGAATCCGGCGGCAAAGACAACCGCCCCACCGCACCCAAGTTGCCTAGCGGCCGTTAGATATCCGGGTACCGAGTCGGCTGGCGTCGCGATGACAACAACATCGACGGACTCATCTAAGTCACCGATGCTAGGTACACAATTAAAACTCAAGACTTCTTTCCGATTTGGATGCACCCCGATGACGGTGCCGGCATAGCCATTACGAATTAGGTTCAGCAAAGTGTTGTGCGCATACGAGCCGAGGCGATCGGTTGCGCCGACAACGGCAATTGAGCGGGGGTTAACAAGCCGAGATATATCCATGTTGGGTTTAAGTCCGATTAGGTGAGCATTGATTTGACGCCGCGGCGCTCGAGTGAGCGGGCTACCACCAGTCGCTGGATCTCAGACGTGCCCTCCCAGATTCGATCCACTCTAAGTTCGCGCCAGAATCTTTCGGCAGGGGTGGTACGCATGTATCCACGACCGCCAAAGATCTGCACTGCGCGGTCGGCGCAGCGTCCGGCCGCCTCCGAGCAAAACAGTTTGGCCATCGATGCTTTGCCATGGACAAGTTTGGGGTCGGCGCCGGCATCGGTTAATCGGGCAACTTCTAGGCCGAGGAGACGCCCTGCGGCCGCATCAGCTGCACTGTCAGCCAGCGGGAAACTCACCCCTTGGTGATCAATGAGTCTGGCACCACCTTGTTCTCTGTTGACAGCCCAATCAACTGACTCTTCGATGAGTCGCTGCATCGCTCCAATGCAGCGGGCAGCAATTCCCAATCTTTCCTCCGTGAACCAAAGCCGCTGCAAATCTTCGCCGTTACCCAAGCCGCCGAGGATGTCAGAATCGGTAAGTTCAACATCGGTGAATCTCATGCTGGGGTGGCCGTGGGGGTAGTTGTGGGTGAAAGGTACGTCAGCGATTATTTCAACCCCCGGCGCATCAGCAGGTACAGCGAAAAGCGTAGGCAGTAGTTGACCACCTTCTTCTGCCATGGCCATGACGACGATTACTTTCGCGACCGAACCAAAAGTCACAAACCATTTCTCGCCGTTAAGTATCCATTTACCGGCACCTACCTTTACCGCTCTTGTCGTTATACCTGAGGGGTCACTTCCAGCATCAATTTCGGTTACGGCATAGGCATCGTGGAGTTCACCCCGAAGGGCGGGTTTGAGCCAGCGCTCGATCTGCTCCGGTGAGCCGGCCTTCCAAACGTTGTAGGCGTTGGGGATGTACCACGAGACCCCGTTGGTGGAGCGTCCAAATTGTTCTTCGACGAGAAACCACTCGGTGGCGGTCCAACTATTGCCACCATGCTCTGCTAAGTGCAACCCACCGTGTAAGCGAAGTTCGAGCGCTCGCTGGGCTATTTCACGCTGGGTAGCCACCGGCAACGGACCCCCGGCGAGTTCGGCGGTAACTTCATGTGGGATCAGGATTTCATTCACGAAAGTTGCCGCGCGCTCACTTAACTCAGCAAGGTGCCTTGGGTCACTCGGGTCGGGGGCCATAGCCATCGGGCTCTCTCTTCTACACTGGGACGAAGTTTCGACAGCAGCCTATCCTGAATGACCGTTCAAGAACCTCCGACGGCGAGATTTTTCGCGGTGCGACCCAGATTGGTGAGGAGCTCGGTGACAAAAGCGGCCTTGGCGGCAAAGGCGCCCGAGGAGCGGCGCGAGCGAATCCTGCGTGCCACCATCGCCGTCGTGCGTGAACGTGGGTTCGCCGGTGCTCGGGTCACTGATATTGCGGTTGAAGCAGGTACTTCCCAGGGCCTGGTGCTTTACCATTTTGGATCATTGGCGGGGGCATTTGCGGCGAGCCTGACTCTGCTCGAGGATGAGTTCTACGAGGAGCTGGAGCGCAATCTCAGTGAAGTAGTTGGCCCGGTACCGCGGCTGCGGCATATAGCCGAGCTCGGGGCCGGGTACGGCCCGGCGGTGGGGGATTGGCGGCTTTGGCTTGAGTTATGGGTGCGGGCTATTCGCGATGATGATGCCCGCGCGGCTCGTGAATCTTTGGATACCCGGTGGCGAGGGGCACTGCGCCAGGTGGTTGACGAAGGCTTGGCCGCGGGGGTATTTGCCGCCACCGATCCAAAAGCCTCGGTGCTGCGTTTGGCCGCCTTAATGGATGGCCTCGCTATCCAGTTGGCCTTGGCCGACCCGGGTATGACCACTAGGAAATTCACCGAATTATGGTGGAAGTCTGCGGTATTGGAACTTGGGATTTCCCCGGTAAATGCCACGAAAGGCCTGCAAGGGGGCCAAAAGAAAAGTTAAACGCGCTCCCTAGGTACTTGCTGAATGGTCAGTCAGGATGTTATGCTCCGGTAATCCTGAACGAGTGTTCAGGATCAAAGGGTGTGGGAGATGTTCGCGGGAAAGCGCATAGGCGCCAGTGCTGACCAAGCTTCAGCGCGGGCACACCTGTTATTGAATTTCACTGATTTCAGTAACTTCGAAGACCGTCCTATACCGATGATGGTTCGCGGTGACGGCTGTGAAGTGATTGATTCGAATGGGCGCCGCTATGTAGATGGCCTCTCCGGGTTGTTTTGCACAAATCTGGGCCATGGGTTTGGGGCTGAAGTAGGTGAGGCGGCCCAGCATCAACTTTCTGAAATGGTTTTCTCGCCAAATTGGTCACTCACTCACCCCTCAGCGGTTCACCTTGCGGAGCGATTAACGACGGCCGCGGAGCCACTTGGCATGACCAGGCTCTTCTTAACTAGCGGGGGCGGCGAGGCAGTCGAAGCTGCTTGGAAACTTGTTCGCCAGTGGCACCTCGCCAATGGGCAACCGCAACGACACAAGGCAATCGCACGTGACCTCGCCTATCACGGCACTTCTCTCGGGGCGTTGAGCTTTACGGGCCTCGATGATTGCCGTGAACCGTTCATGCCGCTTCCAATCCCGGTGTCATTTGTCAGTAACACAAACGCTTATAGGCATGTTGATGGTGGCGATGAAGCCGCATTCACCAAAGCCCTTCTGGACGAAATTCACCGAACAATAATTCGTGAAGGTACCGACGAAGTCGCGATGCTGATCGCAGAGCCGATTCAAAACTCTGGCGGAGCATTTGTACCCCCCGCTGGTTACTGGGCGGGGCTACGCAAACTATGTGATCGCTACGGCATTTTGCTCGTGGCCGATGAAACCATCAGCGCATTTGGCCGCGTTGGCGAATGGTTTGGGTCGATGCGATTTGATGCCCGGCCCGACATCATCACTTTTGCCAAAGGCGCAACCGCCGGCCACGCACCACTCGGTGGGGTCCTCATGAATGATCGGGTAGCCGAGCCTTTTGCATCTGGCGCGGTCACCTACATGCATGGGCTCACATTCAGCGGGCACCCACTTTCAACCGCTATTGCCCTCAAGGTCCTAGATATTTATGACCGCGAAAATGTTTTCGAGAATGTGCGCTCCCTCGAGGGGCACTTCGAAAGTCAGCTGCAAGAACTTCGCTCCAATCCACTCGTGGGTGATATCCGAGGCGCTGGA
>JBAXHK010000132.1:0-5126 GCA_037138935.1 Actinomycetes bacterium | reverse complement strand
ACGTTGGCGCTGAATCCGACGATTCGGACCCGGCCGAATCGACCGACAGGTCGTCGGACGCGTTGGTCTCGGACACGGAACTCCTTGTGGTTGAACAAATTTCTCTGGTTGAACACAGTGCTGTCGTGCGGCCGTACAAATACAACTACGTTTGCGGCGCTAACCACCGAAGATGGCAAGTACTGCCTTCGCGAAAATGAAGTCCAGAACTGCCACGATCGCCGCAACAACCGCGACGAACGTAATTACCACGGTGGTGTAGGTGAGTAGTTCCTTGCGGGTCGGCCAGATCACCTTGCGGAGTTCTGCGACGACCTGTCGATAGAACAGACCCAAACGCGCGAAAAGACCCGGGCGCTCGCCGTTACTCGAGCGGTCCGGAACGGATGTGTCGACTACGTCGCTCACACGTCCTCGCTAACGTCGTGCGATGTCATGGCATCGCAGTTTCGAACCGGTCGGTTGACCGATCCGTACCGGCTTGCGCCGGGTCGAGCAGGGCCGGAGGGACTTGAACCCCCAACCGTCGGTGTTGGAGACCGGTGCTCTACCAATTGAGCTACGACCCTTTGGCCGACCGAGTGTCAACCTGTGGGCAGGCTGACGCCAACGGACCAACCGCGTGCGAGAGTCTACGGGCCCACCCGCAGAAGGGTCCAATCCGGCCCGTTGGCACCGGTAAAACCCGCTGATCGCCTAGATCTGCACCGCCGCGAACCCGGTAGCGGCCGCCTGAAATACTCCCTCCATGACTTTGCCGCCCACCGCCCGAGTTTCCCGCCGCATCGCAGCCATCACCGAGTCAGCGACTTTGGCCGTGGATGCCAAAGCCAAAGCCCTGAAAGCCGCAGGCCGGCCGGTAATTGGCTTCGGCGCTGGTGAACCTGACTTCCCGACCCCCGGGTACATCGTCGAGGCGGCAATTGCCGCCGCCCGGTTACCAAAGTGGCACCGATACACCCCGGCAGGTGGCCTACCGGAATTAAAGGAGGCGATCACCGCCAAGACCCTGCGTGATTCGGGCTACGCGGTAACCGCCGCTCAGGTTCTGGTCACCAATGGCGGCAAGCAGGCTTTATATAACACTTTTGCCGCGCTCCTGGACCCAGCCGATGAGGTCATCTTGCCCGCTCCGTACTGGACCACCTACCCAGAATCGATCCGGCTGGCCGGCGGGGTGCCCGTCGAAGTAATGACCGATGAGACCAGCGGATACCGGGCTACCGTCGCCCAACTTGAGGCAGCCCGCACCCCTCGTACCAAGGTCTTGGTTTTTGTCTCCCCCTCAAATCCAACCGGCGCGGTCTACTCCCCCGCCGAAACTAAACTCATCGGCGAGTGGGCACTCGCAACCGGTATCTGGGTGGTCACCGATGAAATCTACGAACACCTCGTCTATGGCGACGCTGAGTTTTCGTCTATGCCCGTGCTCGTACCTGGGTTAGCCGATACCTGCGTGATCATCAATGGGGTGGCAAAAACCTATGCGATGACCGGGTGGCGGGTTGGATGGATGATCGGCCCGCCAGATGTCATCAAGGCCGCTACCAACCTGCAATCACATTCAACTTCGAATGTCGCAAATATTTCACAGATAGCAGCGGTCGCGGCACTCTCCGGCGACCTTGCTGCTGTTGATGAAATGAAAATCGCATTCGATCGAAGGCGCAAACTTATAACCCGCATGCTCGATGCAATACCGGGTGTTACTTGCCCGTTGCCCGAGGGTGCGTTCTACGTCTACCCATCGGTCAAAGGCCTGATCGGTAAAACAATTCGCGGAAAAGAGATAACTTCATCGGCCGGTCTGGCCGATGTGATCTTGGACGAAGTTGAAGTCGCAGTGGTGCCCGGTGAGGCATTTGGCACTCCGGGTTATCTAAGGCTCTCGTATGCAATCGGAGACGATGACATCGTCGAGGGTGTCACTCGGATGGCTGCGTTACTCGGTGAGGCTAAGTAACTCAGCCACTAGCTCGCGCCAGCAAGTGCACAGTTAACTAAAGTTGGCTCCGGCTCCAAGGTGATCGCGTGCTTTGTGAAAACCAATTGCTGGATACGCTCTGCTAACTCGATAACTTCGGCTGTCGTGGCCCCGCTTGTGGTAACGATCGCCAAAGTGTGCTTTTTTGAAACTCGAGCATGTGCGTCGTCGGTGAGGCGCCACCCTTTAGTAACGCCAGCATCCTCGATTAACCAAGCCGCACTCAATTTCACGCCGGCAGCCGCGGGATACCTAGGGCAAGCTGCAGGGATAGTTGATGCAATTTCTTCACTCACTATCGGGTTCATAAAGAAAGAACCTGCACTACGGCTGTCTTCGTCGTGAATATCAAGCACCATGCCTTTTGCTGCCCTTAGTGCCAGCACCGCAGACCTCACTTCGACGGGAGTTGCTGACCCCCCAACTTCAATACCTAAGTAGGCAGCTAGGTCGGCATATCGAACAACGCATTGTGAATCAGTCCGCAAGGCGATATCTACGGCCACTATGAGCCTGCGATTTGGCTCACGCTTGAAGATACTTGATCGATATTCAAACAGGCACTCAGCATTATCGAAGACTTCGATTGACCCGGTGGCACGATCCAGTACTCGGACCGACTCAATAACCTGAGAGATCTCTTGACCGTATGCTCCAACATTTTGGATTGGCGTTGCACCAACTAGGCCTGGGATACCCGAAAGGGCTTCAATACCCGACCAACCATTGACAACGCAGAGTTCAACAAGTGCATCCCAAGGCTCACCGGCCGCTACCGTTAACCGCACTGCACTTTCACCTGCTTCAATCTCAATCCCGCGAGTTGCAACCTGCAGAACAGTGCCTCGAAACGGTTCATCGCCCATCACGATGTTGCTGCCTCCACCGAGAATTAGCACGTTCTCACGAGCGTCATCTAACTTACGTACGCGTTCGATGAGCTCATTGGTGGCAACACAGGTGCGCAGAACATCAGGTGCGCCGCCAACACCCATGGTGGTGAGATCCGCTAGGCGCATAACAGTGAGCCTATGAGGGGCGCGGGGCCAGCAGGTCAACACGTCCACGAAATTGCTGAAGGAGTCGGTCATAGTTCTTCTTCGACTCTCTATCTCGAATTTCTGGATCCGAGTCGTGGTACCCGTGGTGGCGACCTTGCTCAACCGGTAGCACCCCGCTGGGCACGACCAGGCGCCCGCCAGCGGCGCGCAATAACAATGACCACTCGAGGTCAGCATTGCGGTAGAACCTCGCCTTGGGGCTCGGCGGCGTCGCGCGCGCAGCCGCACCGTCAACCACCATCAAATAGCCCAACAGCACATCAACTTCACCGGGGCCGGCGTCTACCACCGACCGCCAGTCAGCAATATCAACGTCGGTGCCTTTCCAGCCGGCACCCACAACACCTGGCTCGGCTAATGCGGTGAGCAACGGGGTAATCGCATCACCGGTCAACACCGATGAAAGATCCATCACCACATGCGCTGGCGCCGGGTCTAAGGAAATTAGCGCAGCAATCGCCTTACCCCAGCCAACCTGTTCTAAAGTCTGGGCAACGTGGACAACATGCACCCGGCCTGGGTTAAGTGCGGCCAGTTCATGGGCGACCATTCCTGCACCATCAACATTACCTAGGTCAAGGAGAATCACCTCGACCTCTTTTGGCGCGTGGGTCAACAGCGCGGTCAAGCAGATGCGCACATCGTCGGGCCAGCCATCAACGATGAGTCCGACCCCACACCCGGCCGTGCCGACAGGCTGGCTATGAACGAGTACATCAGCGATGGTCGCAAAAACTTCAAATGGCGGCTTGGCCGAAAGCCTGAACCCATCGGCGGTATCGGCAAGGACCCAGCCTGAATTAAGTATTTGACCTCGTAATTGATCGGCAAGTTCATAATCATTAGCGGCGCGTGCAACTTGCCGGCGCTCAGCGAGGTCGATGATCTCCGTTGGAACTTCGTTCACGCGAGCTGAACCACAGCCTGTGCTTTACCAAGCACGGTTTGCCCGGCGCTGGATGCAGTCAGCGTTACGCGAACACGACCTGCATCAAGTAACTCAGTTACCTCACCGCGGATTTCAAGAAGTGCCCCAATACCATCGTCAGGTACCGGGACTGGCCTTGTGAAACGGACCCCGTACTCGACAACGGCGCCCGGATCGCCAACCCAATCGGTAACGACGCGAATAGCGGCGGCCATCGTGAACATCCCGTGGGCAATCACATTTGGTAGGCCCACCGAAGTGGCGAAACGTTCGTTCCAATGAATGATGTTGAAATCGCCGGAGGCACCCGCATACTTAATCAAGTTAAGACGCTGAATCGGTATCGACAGGGCGGGCAACTTGGTGCCAACCTCAACATCGGTGAATTTCAATTTTGTCGTCATTGGGAATCCGTTCCGCGAGCCACGATCACCATGGTGGTAACAACAACCGGCTCCCCGGATGTCGTACTCACGTCACTCCTGACGGTGATCATGTCGTTTCCGGCGGCAGCACGAATATTCTCAATCGTGTTTACGACCACAAGTTCGTCACCAGCAACAATCGGTCGGGAATAGACGAAGGACTCTTCGCCGTGGACGACTTTTGTGTAGTCAAGGCCTAGATCTGGATCGAGGATCACCGCACTGGTCGATGCGAATATGAATGCGATCGCGAAAGTCGGCGGTGCCACCACGTCGGCATAGCCAAGGCCCTGCGCTGCCGCAACATCGTGGTAGGCAGGGTTGGAGTCGCCAATAGCGCGCGCGAATTCGCGAATCTTCTCGCGACCGACGAGATAGGGCTCACTCGACGGGTAAGTTCGGCCAATGAAATCCGGGTTTAGCGCCATCGGTTTAGCGACGCAGAACTAGCGGGTCTCTTTGTGCACGGTGTGCTTATTGCACTTGGGGCAGAACTTCTTCGCCTCAAGGCGATCTGGATCGTTGCGGCGATTCTTCTTGGTGATGTAGTTGCGATCCTTGCATTCTTCGCACGCCATGGTGATCTTCGGTCGTACGTCGCTGGCCTTGGCCACTTGACTTCCTCTTCCCTAACAGCCACGCGGTCGCGTGACATTTGTCGTTCTCCTTGCGGAGTAGCGGAGGCCGGATTTGAACCGGCGACACAGCGATTATGAGCCGCTTGCTCT
>JBAXHK010000131.1:0-5143 GCA_037138935.1 Actinomycetes bacterium | reverse complement strand
GTCGCTTTTTACTTAATGCGAGCTAATACCTTTTTGGCATTTTCGACATCCTCGGGCCACACCATCAGCCTTGGGCCCTCGTTGGTTTGAGCCAGATTCGCCCTTAGCCCAGCCTCTTGGAGCCCCCGGCGCCAGATTTCCCCTTCGATATAGGTACTTGGTGAGGCGATGGCCACCAACATTCCGTACTCGGAAGGGGGGCCAGAACGCGCCGGGCCAGCGACCACGGAGGAGCCACGGCCAAAAGCCCAGCGCAGGATCAAGATGAGTACCAAGATTCCCAGCACGGCGATTACGGGTCCAAAAGCGAAGGAGTAGGCATTCCAGGCGGGCACGCCGCAAGTCTCACCCACTTTGGGTGTTCCCGCACGGTGACCTCGGTTCTGGGCCTCGCTACCCTTACCGGGTGACCGCCTCGAAGGACAACTCGCGCCGCAAGGACAAACCTTGGTTAATCCGGACATATGCCGGTCACTCTTCACCGGGTGAGTCCAATGCCCTGTATCGGCGCAACTTAGCCAAGGGGCAAACCGGGCTGTCGGTGGCATTTGATCTGCCCACCCAAACCGGTTACGACCCGGATTCGCCGATGGCCCTTGGCGAGGTTGGCAAAGTTGGGGTGCCGATTGCGCACTTAGGCAATATGCGGGCGCTACTTGCTGCCATCCCGCTCGACAAAATGAATACGTCCATGACCATCAATGCCACTGCGATGTGGATGTTAGCCCTGTACGTGGTTGCCGCTGAAGAAGCTGGTGTACCGGCCGACTTATTGCAGGGCACAACCCAGAACGACATCATCAAGGAGTATCTATCGCGCGGCACCTACGTTTTTCCACCAGGTCCATCCTTGCGGTTGACCACTGACATGGTCACCTATACGGTGCAGAACATTCCCAAATGGAACCCGATAAATATCTGTAGTTACCACTTGCAAGAAGCTGGGGCGACTCCCGTCCAAGAAATCGCCTATGCGTTGAGTACCGCAATCGCGGTATTAGATGCCGTTCGCGATTCGGGGCAGGTGGCCCCGGCTGACTTCGGTGACGTCGTTGCCCGGATTTCCTTCTTCGTTAATGCTGGGGTGCGCTTCGTCGAGGAAATGTGCAAGATGCGTGCGTTCGTTGAAATGTGGGATCGCATTACTTTGGATCGGTACGGCGTGCAAAACCCAGACCAGCGCAGGTTCAGATACGGCGTTCAGGTTAATTCACTGGGCTTGACCGAGTCGCAACCTGAAAACAATGTACAACGTATAGTTCTTGAGATGCTCGCTGTCACGATGTCAAAGGATGCCAGAGCTCGGGCGATCCAACTGCCGACCTGGAACGAGGCATTAGGTTTGCCCCGACCGTGGGATCAGCAGTGGTCACTTCGCATTCAACAAGTACTGGCATTCGAGAGCGATCTGCTGGAGTACGACGATCTCTTCACCGGCTCAGTAGTTGTTGAAAAGATCGTTGCTGAAATGCTTGCCGAGGCAACCGCCGAACTTGACTATGTGCTCGGTATAGGTGGCGCGGTCGCGGCTGTTGACAGTGGATATATGAAGCAGCAGATGGTGCAAGCGCACTCTGAGCGGCGTACTCGAATTGAATCGGGTGAGCAAATAGTCGTTGGAGTAAATGCATTTCAAGAGAGCGAGGCCAGCCCGCTGTTAGCTGATCTTGATTCGGCGGTACTTGTTGTTGATCCTGAAGTTGAATCCCAGGCGATTGCGGACCTTCAATCTTGGCGGGCCGCACGCGATGACAACCGCGTTGCGACGGCACTGGCCGAACTACAGGCGATGGCTAGAACTTCAGCGAACTTGATGAGTGCGACCATCGAATGTGCCCGAGCCGGTGTCACCACCGGTGAGTGGACTTCCACCCTCCGTGAGGTTTTTGGTGAGTATCGGGCACCAACCGGTATTAGCGGCGTGGTGGGGTCGGTTAGTTCGGATTTGGCGGAGGTGCGGCAGGCGGTCGAGCTCACTTCCCGCGAATGTGGGTCGCCACTTCGGCTCCTTGTTGGCAAGCCTGGCCTAGACGGGCATTCAAATGGCGCTGAGCAAATAGCGGTGCGAGCCCGCGACGCTGGATTCGAAGTAATTTATCAGGGCATCAGGTTGACCCCTGAGCAGATCGTGGCGGCGGCCGTTGCCGAGGATGTTGACGTCGTCGGGTTATCTATTTTGTCCGGATCACACCGTGCATTAGTACCAGCGGTGGTTGATGGCTTACGAGCCCGCGGCCTAAGCGAGGTGCCCGTTGTCGTTGGTGGCATCATTCCCGATGCCGACGCCAACTGGTTGCGTGAGCGCGGGGTGGCCGCGGTGTTCACGCCGAAGGATTACGATGCGACCGTGATTATGCGCTCCATCGTCGATACGGTCCGTGCGGCGAAATCAATGCCGGCATTGCCAAATCCGTGCGCATAGTCATCGCGCGCTGCACCGTCAACTATGTCGGTAGATTGACCGCGTACCTACCCGAAGCCGTGCGAGTGATCATGGTCAAAGGCGATGGATCAGTACTTATTCACTCAGATGGCGGCTCATATAAGCCGCTAAATTGGATGAGCCCGCCGTGCACCATCCGGATTCAGCCGGGTGCGGGCGAAGTAAATACCGACATTGTCTGGGTGGTTGAAAATAAGGCCGGGGAGCAATTGCAGGTCACCATCCACGAGACTATCTCCGAGACCGAGCATGACCTCGGGGTTGACCCGGGCCTCCAAAAGGTGGGCGTTGAGGCCCAGTTACAAGCCCTGCTAGCAACCCATGTGAGTGTGCTGGGAGCCGGCTGGACGCTGATTCGCCGGGAGTATCCAACACCCATTGGCCCCGTTGATCTACTCTGCCGAGATGGCGCTGGGGCCACGGTGGCGGTGGAGATCAAGCGGCGCGGTGAGATCGACGGGGTAGAGCAATTAACCCGGTATTTAACCCTCTTAAACCGCGATGCGTTGCTCGCCCCGGTGCTGGGGGTTTTTGCGGCCCAGGAGATCAAACCTCACGCCCGGACCTTGCCGGAGGATCGTGGGATCAGGTGCGTGCTCTTGGATTACGACGAGCTTTTGGGTACCGCTGATCCAAGTCTTCGACTGTTCTGATCAACTGGCAGAATCCACCCATGAGCAATTCATCAACCACTTCCGCGTCCGGTTTGATTACCAGAGTCGGCGTCATTGGCTTAGGCACCATGGGTGCGGGCATTGCCGAAGTCATCGCCCGCAGTGGAGCGCAGGTCTGGGCCGTGGAGACCACCGACGTAGATCTGGCGCGGGGTGTTAAGACCATCGAAGGCTCAACCGCCAGGGCCGTGGCGAAGGGCAAGTTGTCGGAGGAGGAGCGCACCGCGCTGCTTTCGCGCATCACTTTCACTACCAGCCTCAAGGACTTATCCGAAGTTGATCTCGTGGTTGAAGCCGTACCCGAAAGCATGGAGATCAAGAGCGCACTATTTACCGCCCTAGACAAGATCACACCGGCGCACACCATCTTGGCTAGCAATACGTCGTCGCTTTCGGTAACTGAAATCTCCGTTGCTACCGGGCGGCCCTCGCAGGTAGTCGGCCTGCACTTCTTTAACCCGGCTCCGGTACAAGCCTTCGTCGAAATTGTTCGCACCGTGGTTTCTTCACCTGAGGTAGTGGATGCGGTGGCCGAGTTCGCCCGCGGGCTCGGAAAGGAGCCGGTCGTTGTTGGAGATAAGGCCGGTTTCATCGCAAATGCGCTGCTATTTGGCTACCTAAATCATGCGGTCAAGATGTATGAACAGAAATACGCCACGCGCGAAGATATTGATGCTTCAATGCGACTTGGCTGCGGGTTGCCGATGGGGCCGTTGGCCCTGCTTGACCTAATTGGGCTTGATACCGCCTATGAGATCCTCGACACGATGTACAAAGAGGGCCGCGACCGGCTCCATGCCCCGTCGCCGATCATCAAGCAGATGGTCACCGCCGGGCTGCGCGGCCGAAAATCTGGCCGCGGCTTCTATACCTATGAGGCACAGCATTCACCAGTTGTCGTCGCCGATGCTCAAACTCCAGACCCAACTCAAACAAGTGGCTCAACCCGCACGGTTAACTCGGTAGGAGTTATCGGAAGCGGCACGATGGCCACCGGTATCGCCGAAGTTTTTGCTAAAGCGGGCCTTGATGTTATCTACGTAGCTCGAACCGAGGATAAAGTTAAAGCTGTACGCGGGGCTATCGAAAAATCCCTCGAGAAGGCGGTGCAGCGTGGCAAGCTCGACGAAGCTGGGCGCGATGCAGCACTTGAGCATCTAGTCGGCTCCACCAGGCTTGATGATCTTGCCAAGGTTGATCTGGTTGTCGAAGCAATTGTTGAAGAGTTATCGGTCAAATTGGCACTCTTTGAAAATCTTGACGAAATATGCAAACCGGGCGCGATCTTGGCGACCACCACCTCGAGCCTTCCCGTAGTCGAAATGGCTGCGGCTACCTCGCGGCCGCAGGACGTAGTTGGCCTGCACTTCTTCAACCCTGCTGCCCTCATGAAACTGGTTGAGATTGTTAGCACCGTCGCTACGGCAGATGATGTCATTGCTACCTCGCGTGAACTTTGCTTGCGAATCGAAAAGCACCCGGTTGTTTGCGCAGATCGTGCTGGCTTCATTGTTAACGCGCTGCTTTTCCCGTATCTCAATGATGCCATCCGTATGCTTGAAATGAACTATGCCGATGCTGATGACATTGACCTAGCCATGAAGCGTGGCTGCGGCTACCCGATGGGCCCATTCGAACTACTTGATGTAGTCGGCCTTGACGTTTCACTTGCTATCCAGCAGACCCTTTATCGCGAATTTCGCGAACGCGGGTTCGCCCCGGCGCCGAGGCTTGAGCATCTGGTTACCGCCGGCTACTTGGGGCGTAAGACGGGCCGCGGTTTTCGGGTGTACGCCTAATGCTGGCTCGCTGCCATGGGGCGTAAGCATCACCGTAAACCTGGTTCATCAGGTGAGGAGCGCGGTCCAGGTGGATCGAGTGCGCGGCGTGTTGAGGACTATGACGGCGAGGATTGGGTAGTGCGGTCCATCACCGGCTCAAGTTCGACCAAAACCTATCGCTGCCCAGGGTGCGACCAAGAAATCCGACCCGCCACACCACATGTGGTGACCTACCCGGCCGATGG
>JBAXHK010000130.1:0-5161 GCA_037138935.1 Actinomycetes bacterium | reverse complement strand
GGGATGATCACTGCTTCGCGCACAGGAGTGGCTCCGGGCCGCGACCGAACGCGAAGATCTTGTGTTCGCGACGGCTCACTTGTTGGCTTATCGTCCATAACCGCAGAAATGTCTTCGCGACTTAATGGTTTCGCATCTGCCTGCTTGGCCATTTCAGAGGGGATCATGGGCCCTTGGCTGCGTGGCTGTGGTTGTGGTTGGGATTGGGGTTGCCGTTGGGCGCCCGGCGCACCGAGTCGATGAGCCACCGCTTTCTGGTGGGTGCCCTTTGGCGCCGTGCGGGGGCGTGAACTTACAACTGGAACAGGGCGCGGTGCGAGTTTTGGTGCCACCCCCGCCTCAGGTTGTGATTCATTGGCGTATTCGGCTTCAGGCGTGGGATTCTCATCGTCGCCAGGAGCGGGTGGATTAACCCGGCCAATGAGTTCAGCCTGTGGGCTCTTAGGGCGCACTGGGCGGGTATTGGTAAACCTGATGAGTCCGACTTTTTCATTGGTCGACCCATGGCGCAGGTCGCCTCCGGTAACCAGGGGGCTGCGGCGGGTGACAAGGAATTTAGGAAGGGCCGAACTAATCCGCTTAGTGGTAGTGGTGCTTAGGCGAAAAGGAGCCATGGACATGAAATCCCCGCGAAGTGGACCACGCCACCCCGAGTTTTCTACCCTCGTCGAGTCTGGTTCAGCTTCGTTTGGGGGACTCATACTCGCTCCCATCGGATTCTGCTCGGTTCAAAGCTGATACTTGCTTTAGTAGCCTTCGGCGCACGTCGTGCGTTAGATCAACAATGGCGTCAAATGACCAGTGAACGTAGTAGGCCAGGAATCCGATCTCTTCCCAGAGACGGTCGGTCCCGACCGTGGCTATTCCCCCAGGCCACCACCTGCCACGTCGACCGTGAAGGTTTGTCCGCACGGACAGGTGACCTCGGCGAGGGTGTGGCCTTCTGTATTTATGCGGCGGTAAACATCTTGGAGAAACGCTAGGTCCGTTGCCCACAACCCCCCGATGACTTGGTCATCGATTGTGGGCAACGTACCTATGCGAGTTACTACCCGAGCCAAGAGCACAAGAGACAAGAATGCTTCGTTCTCGCGAACCTTCGGGTCCAAGAGTGGCAACAGTTCATCTCTGGCTGTTGCCAATCTCATCGTGCCTTCGCGGTGGACGGTTCCCTGTTGGTCTACGTATCCGCGCGGAAGAACAAATTCGAAGGTCGTTTGAAACTCTTGCGTTGATGTGCTCATTTTTTACAAATGGTCATTAGGCGGTTGTCGTCATCTCACTGAACGTCATGGAGATAACCATTGAGATGTAGGCAGCGCTTCCTGCCTTGATATCTCCGTAGTTAACGTTGGTAACCATGACATCTGAGAATGATGTGGTCAGAACTGGCTTGCCCATGGTGTCCTTGTAGACCAAGGTTCCGGTCTTCCGGGCGCCAGCGAAGTCACCATTGATGCCCTGCATGAGCCAGGTGGTCACGTTCTGATCACCTGTGTTGAGCACGGTCAGAGTTAGGGTTCCGCTTTGACGCGGGCCTAGCATCTGAGCGAGCACATACGTGCCATCCGGGGTCATCGATTGTGTCTCGATGGTTGACGTGCCCTTTGTGATGTTGTTTACCTCCACCACGTTCGGGATGGTCTGCCCATCGATTGAAAAGGTGAACGAATAAGCGGTTAAGGCATCACCTGCGGTTAGTGACATGAGTAATTATTCCTTTCGAGTGGATTGGGGGATGAATCAGTCGCTGATGGAAGTGCCGCCAGAGAACTGGGCGATACGGAAGATAACGAACTCAGCTGGCTTGACAGGTGCGACGCCAATTTCGACTACCACCATGCCGGCGTCGATTGACTCGGCGGTGTTGTTCGTGTCATCACATTTGACGAAGAACGCCTGCTCTGGCTTGGTGCCAAACAGGGCGCCACTGCGCCATTCGTTGACCAAGAACGCTGAGATGGTCCGGCGGATTCTGCCCCAAAGCTTGTCATCGTTGGGCTCGAAGACGCACCACTGCGTGCCCTGCAGGATCGACTCTTCAAGGTAGTTGAAGTAACGGCGAACGTTGATGTAGCGCCATTCGGCATCACTGGAGAGGGTGCGTGCACCCCATACGCGAATACCGCGCCCCGGGAACGCCTTGATCGCGTTAACGCCCTCTGGGTTTAGTAGGTCTGTCTCTCCGCGAGTGGCGTTAAGTTCGACACCAACAACGCCTTGAAGTACCTCGTTGGCCGGTGCCTTAAACACCCCGCGGGTGTTGTCGTTGTTGCTCCACAGGCCAGCGATGTGACCACTTGGTGGGAAGTCGACATTATGACCAACTGATGGGTCAAAGACGGTAACCCATGGCCAGTATGTGACTGCGAACTTTGAGTCGTAGCCGGTTACGTTCATGCGCCAGTCAGATACCTGCTGTGCATTGAGGCCAGCTGGGGTATCGAGGATGGCCATGCGGTTGCCCATGAGTTCGCAGTGGCCGATTAGTGCGGTCTGTACTGCCGTGACGCCTGGGATGTCGATGAGGCCATTGCGGTGCGCCATGACAAGGTCAGGGGCGAGCACCATGGTGATCTCCTCGAACATCTCGAAGCTCGAGAAACCTGAACGCTGTGCGGTATCACCAATTACCTCGGCGGGATTGACCGAAACCACCGGGACGCTTCCTGCGACGGCAAGGGTGATCGATGTTGGTGCGACACCGGCTGCAATTGCTGCCGCATCGACAGTTGGCTCGTCAATGCGAATTACCTTGGATGCGGTGTTAACCAAAGTTGCAACGTTTGTTGCCCCTGGGCCCAGTGTTGCTCCCGTGTAGTTCTCGGCCAACACGCCGGCAACTGAAACGGAAATGTCGAATGAGCCGGGTGCGGGCTTGTCACCAGATGGTGCGGTTGTCTCAACCGTGATCTCGCCTGCATTTGCATCAAGGGCGCGGAAGGTTATTGCTGGAGCACCCTTGGCATCAGAAGTTGGCAGTGCTGCAACGGGCAGAGCGGGTGAAGGTGCATCGCCATCACCTGGGTAAGGGATGCGGACGATGTAGGCACGGCCGCCACCATTATTGAAGAACCCGTAGACGGCTTTTGCTAGCGCGAACTCCTCGGTGAACTCACCGAACGCAGTAACGTACTGCTGCCAGTTGGTGACCATGGTCGGCGCATTGAGCGGGCCCATTGGGGCGAACCCAACGAATCCTGCGATTGCGGTCCCGACCCCTGAAATGGGGGCAGTTGCCGCTGGTACTTCCTCGACGTAGACGCCGGGGGACAAATAGGTGGGCATCGGGTACCTTTCAATCGGTGGGTAAAGTTGGCAATCGTGAGGTGACAGTCGGAATTGTACATATTTTTCCCCGACACTCAACTCGGTATCCCGATATTCATCGAAGAGATGGGTATTATCCGCCTCCGATCCTTGGCGCTGGGCTCGACCCAGGCTCCACCCGAGGTTCCGATTCGGTGAACAAGTGAATTCCATGGGTGAATTCGCCAAATCTGGGGTGCGCAATAAGCCGCTTTGGCTTATAGTCGGCCCATGCCAGGCCCACTTGCCGTCCTAGGGACGATGATGGAATGCGATATGGGCGATGCCCCCGGCTTCTTGATAGTTGAGCCGACCGGGGTATTCGCCAATGATTTACCGGTGGGGACGATATTCGACATCATCCCGTTCGTGAATCTACCCGGGTTCATTTTGTGCCATTCACCCTTGAACCCAGAGGTAATCATTGAGACGGCCGCCGCGATGGGGGTCCCGATGCCGGCCCCCTGCATCCCGATTGTGGTTGATCCGTGGATGCCGCCGGGCAATGTGCTGATCGACGGCATGCCAGCTCTAACCGAAGGGTCGGTCTGTGAGTGCCTTTGGGCCGGAACGATCGTGCTCAGTGGGCCATCCCCAGCCATGAACGTCGAGGCCGTCTAAGCCTTCCGAGCTCCGAAGCCTCCATTAGCCCCATTTCTGGCTGGTAACTCCACCTATTGCGTCAATCGTCGTGTCTCTGCTAGGTTTGTGACCGAGAGCTTGGCATGGTTCTCCATTCGGAAACGCGGGTAACGCCCAGATGGCTAACCATCTGGGCGTTACTTTTTGTTGCCCTTGCTTCTAAGGTGGCGGGTCATCGGCCCCGGTGATTCATTCGAGCCACTTGAACCAGGACGCTTTTACGCGCCCATGTTTAAAGCCAGGTCACTCGACCACTGGCCAAGCCATAAATACCACTGACGATTCCCAATTTACCCGTGGAAGTAATACCGGAGATGATGGAACTTCGAGATTCAACCTTACGCGCCTGGTAGGTGGCATTGGTCGCGATTGAATCATTCGTTGTATGTCCTGCCGGAAGACCTTTAATGCCGGGGATAATGCGCTCCACGAAAGCGTCAAGATGAGTAGGCGGTAATTCTCCGGTCTTGATGCTGTTCTCCGAAGCGACCACTGCGCCGCAATGGGTATGACCAAGAACAACGATTAGCGATACTCCAAGAGCGGCAGCGGCAAACTCCAGACTGCCAAGACCTACGTCTTCGCAGACATTGCCAGCGTTGCGCACCACGAAGAGATTACCTGGCGCGGTATCGAAGATGTTGTCTGGATTCACCCTCGAATCACCACACGACAAGATGGCCGCGAACGGCTTTTGTCCCTTTGCAGGGGTGGACCCCAACGGCGAATAGTTCTTTGCCACCAGGTTGCCGTTGGCGCTTCGAGTATTCCCAAGCTTTAGGCGATTCAAGGCTTCGGCCGGTGACACCAGCTCAGCGGCCCCCGCGGCGGTAGCGCCAGCTAAAGGAATTGCGGCCAAAGTGGCAGCGGAAGCACCTAAAATCATGAAACTACGACGAGACAAATCCACAGTAAATCCTTTCCTCGGCTTTGAGTTATTTGTCGCTTGGGAACTCTGCAGGCGAAACTTTTTCAGGAATATACATGGGCCTGAGGCTTCTGTAAACCGAACCGCTCAAGAAATCGTTGTTTTTCAAGAATTGCTGGGCTACCCCCGGACCGTAGGGCAGCGGGCACGATTTAGGCCTTACTTTTTCCGCCGATCATCAAGTGCGCCCAGGCCAGCTGCCACCGCACCCAAAGGCATCATGACCAACATGAAGATCCAGTAGGCAAGGGTTAGCACCAGCGGATCGACGATGAGAAACCA
>JBAXHK010000129.1:0-5192 GCA_037138935.1 Actinomycetes bacterium | reverse complement strand
GTGAGATCAGGTGTTGATTGGCTCTCTTGCCTTTTTCTCCGATGGTGACCGTGCGAATCTCCGGGCTTTGGCGCATTTCAATTTTCGCGGTGTGCGCTCTCGCGAACGCCAGATCAACACTTGCGGCGGTGGCCAGTACTTGAGCCTTCATTAAATAAGCGTCAGCCTCAGCGGCATTGTCGGTGCGTTCAGCTTTCGCCAGAAGGGCACTAATTCGCTCAATCGACATATGCACCCACGGTTACTCCGGCACCTTGAAATGCACCCTGCAGCACCAGTGCAGCTTCGGATCCCAAGACTTCGCAAACCAACCAGCACATGCTGGTCGTAAAAGCAGAGCCATGGATTGCCACAGCAACCGCTGCGGGATCAGCCGATGAAAGAAGTAGATGGTGGGTCAGCTCGTGCAGCAATACCGCCTCACGGCAGGCCCAACTAGGCTCACCCGCGGTACCTGAAAGTGGTATCGCGATTGTCTTACTCACCGACTCGTAGTGCGCCGATGCTTGCCCGGCCCGGGCTCGCACGACTACTGAACCTGCACTCGGGTACCTTCTCATTAGGCGTTCACTTACCATGACACCATCGCAATAACTTTGCATCGCCTGGATTGTTTCGAATTGCTTTTGCTGAGGCAAAGTTAATTTCGACCCAAAGAAATCTATTACCCCGCCACGATCCAAAGCCGCCGACCATTGATTCTCGGCGGCATAGACCAAGGCCCGTGCGGTGTCGCGTTCAGCCACCGGTGTACCTCATCAGGCCTGTGGCCAAGTTGGCCGCTCGACCGGCCCGGGCCGAGTGACAACACCGGTGGCAATACCCGCAAATAGAGCCGCACCCACCGCACCTGGTTCGTTAACCTCACATACGCGGTAGTCACCAAGTTGCCTCTTCTTGACGTCAGCAACCATCACGTCATGGATCCAGCCACCACCAACAACCGCCGAAGTGCGCGGGCCCACCACACTTTCGACGAAGCTCAACATGGTGGCGCTCTGCTCAAGGAGATCCTCGACGGCAACCCGCCAAGTTAGCGCCGGTGACGCATCGTCATCGATACCTGAAAGGCGAAGCCCGCGATGCGATGCCGGATCCAATTTCAGCGCAGACTTCGATCGATCAATATTTAGTGCTGCCCTCGCCAACTCACGTGATTGATCGCGATCTTTGATACCAAGTAGTGCATGCACCCGCTCCATCGAGAGTCCGGCCAAAGTCGCCGCCAGGACGCAGACATGACCTGGAATAACTCCCCACAACACCGCAGCATCTTGATCAACAAGTAGTTCAAGCTGATCGCGAGAAATTGGTGCCGGCTCGAATCGAATGATCGCCTCTGCGGTACCCATAGAATTAAAAAGCGCTCCAGAAATTGCGGCCCCTGAAGCGAAAGCCGCCGACTGATGATCCATGCCAGCTACGGTGAGGGTCGCACCGATGAAAGCATCGGGCAATTCACCTCGCACCGCACCGCAATCCTCCCCTGCTACAACAAAACGCTCGGGAAGTAACTCACCAGTTAAGGAAATGGTTTGTTGCCATGGCTCACACATGACTACATCAAAAAGCCCGGTACGTGAGGTTAATGACAATTCACCAACATGCTCACCTCCAAAATGAAATACGATCCACTCGGCTACGCAAAGGTGGCGCACCGCTTTTTTGGCGCCCGGGATATTTCGCTGCAGCCACAAGATCTTGGCCACCGAAGGTTTCGAGTTGAGCCGCATCCCAACATGTCGATGAAACTCCGAACGTGAAATATGTTTCTCAATAGATTCGACTTCACCGCGCGGGTCATGCCAGGCTAGCGCCGGTGCTACTACTTGACCGGCCGCGTCAAGGAGCACTCCGGTCTCGGCCATGCCAGTAACACCAATACCGGCGACTTTGGCACCGGCCGGCCAACCTGGGTCGGCGCTGAGCATCGTGAGCACCGCGGTGGCAGTGGTCGCTAATTCGATTGGGTCAAGGTCGGCTTCGGCACCATGGTGGCGCCACGGGGTTGGCAGGGCGGCCTCGGCTACCTGCTGGCCCGCTAAATCAACCGCAACGGCCTTGACCCGCGTGGTACCCATATCCAAACCCACGAGCAGCGGCGGTGCCATCTGCGCTCCCCTCTGAGCGGATCTAACAGGGCAACCTCCCCCATACACCTGAGGATAGGCTCAAACCATGACAAACCATGAGTTCCGGCTACGCCGGCTATTTAATCCCGCTTCCGGGCGCTGCCTGGACATTGCCGTTGACCATGGATTCTTTGGCGAACGCAGCTTCTTGACCGGGATCGAGGACCTAGCCGCGGCCGTCCAGATCTTGGCCGCCGCCGAGCCCGATGCTATCCAATTGACCGTCGGTCAGGCTCCGCTGCTCCAGCGCCTCGGGGGGCGCCACCGCCCCGCCTTAGTCCTGCGCACCGATGTCGCCAACGTGTATGGCACCCCGCTACCTGATTACATGTACAGCCTAATGATTCCCGAGCCCGCACTTCGCGGTGTGCAACTTGACGCCGCCTGCGTTGTTGTCAATCTCTTCGATTTACCCGGGCGCCCCGAAGTACGTGAAGCGTGTTTGCAAAATGTGCTGATTGCGCGTGCCGACTGCGATCGCTACGGTATGCCCCTAATGGTCGAGCCGCTTGCGATGAAAGAGTCCGAGTCGGGTGCCTACACCGTTAACGGCGACGTAAACACAATTTTGCCGGTCGTCAGACAAGCAGTTGAACTCGGCGCCGACATAATCAAGGCCGACCCGACCGATGATCCTGAGGCCTACCGTGACGTCATTCAAACCGCGACCGGAGTGCCCGTGCTTGTGCGTGGTGGCGGCAAAGTCCCAGACCGCGAGCTTCTAACTCGAACCGCCGCCATGCTTAAGGCTGGCGACGCCGGTGTGGTGTACGGCCGCAACATCATCCAGCATCAAAATCCAGTTGGCATGACTCGCGCAATCATGGCGATGCTGCACGACGGAGCAGACGTTGATCAAGCCGAACGTCTCATCGCTAGTTCGTGACACCAATGGAAACCGTTCGGATCGGAATCATCGGCGGCGGCCTCATGGGTCGCGAGTTGGCGGCGGTTTGTGGCCGCTGGCTCCATCTGGTTGATCACCCGGTCAAACCGGAGGTAGTGGCCGTTGCCGACCTAAACGAAGACGCGCTCAATTGGTTCAAGCAGGTCCCAACCGTGACAACACTCACCGCCGACTGGCACGACTTAGTTAATGATCGGGATATTGACGTTCTTTATATCGCGGTACCACATAATCTCCACGAGGAAATTTACTTAGCAGCCGCAGCGTCGGGGAAAGATTTCCTCGGCGAAAAACCATTTGGTATCGATCTGGCAGCCGCTATCGCAATTACGGATGCGGTCGTTAAGTCCTCTACTTTCGTTCGGGTCTCAAGTGAGCTGCCCTTCTATCCGGGGGCGCAACGCTGTTTTGAGATCGCCCGATCAGGTGCCTTGGGTGAACTCGTGGACGTTCGCAGTGGCTTCTCACATTCATCCGATCTTGACCGCAATAAGGGTATTAACTGGAAACGCAAACAGGCCACGTGCGGTGAGATTGGCGTGATGGGTGATCTGGGCATGCACGTCGCCCATGTGCCATTGCGCTTGGGCTGGGTACCAAGTGATGTCTACGCCCTACTCGACAATATTGTCACCGAACGGCCCTCACCAACCGGGCCCGCCGACTGCGATACCTGGGATAACGCGCTGCTGGCCATGCCCACCCCATCTGAGGCCGTACGCGACTTCACGATGCTTTGAGAGACCAGGCGTATTGCCCCGGGCCAGATGAATACTTGGTATTTCGAGGCCCTCGGCATGGACTCCGGCGTTCGTTTCTCTACGCGTACCCCGGCCACCTATCAACATTTCGTAGTGCGCGATGGTCAGCAAATCTGGGAGGAGATTCAGCCCGGCAACATTTCAGCGTGGCCGGTTATCTCCGGGGCAATTTTCGAATTCGGGTTCGCCGATGCCCTCCTGCAGATGTGGGCTTCATACCTTGCCGAACGCGCCGGTGCCCTCGGTGACCGTTTTGGCACCGCCACTGCGCAGGAGGCGCTGACCGCGCACCGAGTTTTCGATGCCGCATTACGTTCATCGCAAACGCGCACCGCCATCACACTGTGAATAACCGCCTCACCGGTGCCGTCGGCCGCACCCCACTCCTTAAAGGGTTACCGCGCGAGGTCGCTGTCCTTTCAGCGGTAGCTTTTTGCGTTGCCCTCGGCTTTGGGATTCTGTTACCAGCGCTACCAGTTTTCGCCCGCACTTTTGACGTCTCTGCGCTCCAGGCCAGTGCGGTGATTTCGGTCTTTGCGCTCGCTCGATTTGTTACCGCACCGGTTGCCGGCGCCATGGTCGATCGACTTGGCGAGCGGATGATTCTTGGTACCGGGCTTTTCATTGTTGCCGGCTCAAGTCTGGCGGCTGGGTTTTCGCAGAGCTATCTGCAGTTGATTATCTTTCGAGGTGTTGGCGGTCTCGGATCGTCCATGTTCAGTGTCTCGGCCCTAGCCCTGCTGTTGCGCGTAGTCGAAAATGCGCAACGCGGCCGGGCATCCAGTGCCTTCCAAGGTGGTTTCCTGCTCGGCGGGGTAGCCGGCCCTGCTGTTGGTGGGCTAGTCGTCGCGTGGTCGATACGAGCACCATTTTTTGTTTATGCGGCGACGCTCATCGTGGCCGGAATTGTCGCACTTGTTTTCCTTGCTAACTCGCGCCTACATGAACGCGAGGAGCTGGTCTCTGGCGACGAGGCCGGCAAACTCGAAACCCTGCGCCTGGCTTTGAAGGATGGCGCCTACAGAGCTGCGCTCGTGGTGAACCTAATCACTGGATTCTTGATCCTTGGTCTGCGCTCATCGGTTGTGCCACTTTTCGTTACCGAAGGCATGCAAAAAGGGGCATCGCTCACCGGCATTGGCTTTTTAGTCGCAGCTGGTTTCCAAGCGGTGCTGCTGCTACCCGCCGGACGGCTGTCAGACACCGCGGGTCGGCGCAAGGCAATGCTTTACGGAACGATCGGCACCACCATCGGAATGATTGCCCTCACCGCGACGGATATTGCGGTGAACGGCTGGGGCACCACCGCTGTTGCCGGTACCGCACTATTTCTGCTTGCGATGGCAATACAGGGCGCAGCATCCGCGTTTTTGGGCTCCGCGCCAACCGCGG
>JBAXHK010000128.1:0-5193 GCA_037138935.1 Actinomycetes bacterium | reverse complement strand
GTTGATGCTTCGAGAAGATCTCCTGGGTCTTGCGGCACTAGGCCCACGCAGTGCACCAGTTCGGAGCTCTTAATTTCGCGGGGGTCCTTGCCGTTGGTGCGCACGATGCCCGCACTGGTGGCCCTTAGGCCAACCATGGTGTTCAGCAGGGTTGATTTACCGGCTCCGTTGCGACCCATCAGTGCAACGATCTCACCGCGGCTAATTGTGGTGCTGACATTGCGCAGCGCGGAAACGTCGCCATAACGAACTGTTAGATGGTCGGCAGAAGTTAGTGGCGCTAAATCACGCTCACCCTTAACGACACGCAGGGGTGCTGGGCGCCCTGTCAGTAATTCGCGCAGGGGCCCAGCGGCGCGCATGGCATCACGAATAGTCAAAGGGAGTGGGTGCCAACCGGCAAGTCGGCCCAGTTCAACCACGGGGGGTGCGATCGGGGCGTCGCCCATCATTTCACTCGGGGTGCCGCTGATAACTGGGTCGCCGTCACCGGGCACGATCACGACCCGATCGGCGTACTGAACTACGCGCTCTAGTCGGTGCTCTGCCATGACGACAGTGACATTAAGGTCGTGAACCAAGCGTTGCAATGCCGCTAAAACATCTTCTGCGGCACCTGGATCCAGCGCTGAAGTCGGCTCGTCCAGTACGAGTATTTTTGGGTGTGAGGTCAGCACTGCGCCTATTGCTACTCGCTGGCGTTGACCTGCTGACAATGAAAGCAGCGGCCGGTTCCGGAGTTCGACAAGGCCTAGAAGATCTAGGGTCTCTTCAACTCGTCGGCGCATTACATCAGGTGCCAGCCCCAGGCACTCCATACCGTAGGCAAGTTCTTCCTCAACGATGTCGGCAACGAATCCACTCATCGGATCCTGCGGAACGACTCCGACAAGATCGGCAAGTTCACGCGGTGGGTTGACCGCGGTATCGCGCCCATCGACGAGAATTCGACCGGCCAAGGTGCCACCGGTGAAATGCGGCACTAAACCGTTAATGGCTCTGAGCAAGGTGGATTTTCCGCCTCCAGTGCGTCCCACAACCAGTACTAACTCACCTTCGGGGATGTGCAGGTTCACGTCAACCAGCACGGGAGCGGCTGCCCCTGGATAAGTTATTGAAACGTGCTCGAAAGAGATCATGTGCCCACCTTGATTTTATTTTTACTCATTGCTACCCGCGTATCACGGGGCAGCATCGGTGCGGTGAACACCGGGGTTGCAGCAATGATCAGTCCAAGTAACGGCGCGAGCGGAAGTGCTGGCCAAGTAGGGGGATTGCTTGGGGTATCAATACCGGCAAGTGACAGCCAGAGGGAACCTACGAAACTAAATGCAACAACGGCTCCGGCGGTGGCAACCAGCATTTCAGGAATTTCCCACGGGTCAGGTCGGTACCTGGTGCGCACGGCAGCACGTGCCGACATGGTGATTGAGATTATGCACACACTGACGCCGGCGACCAGCATCGGCAAGCCAAGTGCTGCAGGTGAACCCGCGGAAATTAGTGCGTACGCCCCAATGCAAGCAGCGACCAAACCAATTAGAAGCAGCGCAGAATTCAGGCGGCGATTTGCTGCACTTATTGATCCGCGGCGACCATAGCCACGGGAGTCCATTGCAGCCGCTAGGGTCACGGATTTTTCAAGCGCCCCCTCGAAAACCGGCATTGCAGAACCCGCGATGGCGCGGATGCCTTTGGATGGCCGCCCCCGTAGACGGCGAGCGGTTCGCACTCGATCAACGTCGATAACTAACTGCGGAGTAAATGTCATCGCGACCACCACAGTCACCCCGAACTCGTAAAGCGCCGCGGGCACAGATTTAAGCAACCTGGTTGGTGAGGCGAGTGAATTTGCAGCCCCGACGCAGATCAATATGGTGGCAAGCCTCAAGCCGTCGTAGAACGCCAATAGCAAGCTTTCCAAAGTGATGTCACCACCAATTCGAGCCCCGGAGAGCCAAGTTGGTAAAGCCAAGCCCGGTAGCGGCAGCAGAATTGTGGTGCCGAAGGCAGCGCCAAGAATCAATTGCACTGCAACGCGGATGACAATTACTGCAACCCCGAGGCGCACGAAGAACCTGAACGAACGCCCCCATGGTGCATCGGGCTTGCGCGCAGAGACCACCAAGGCCGCCACGGCAATGATGAGTCCTAATAGGAGTGGATTAGTGGTGCGACTGGCCGCGGTTGCTAGCCCGAGTGCCCATATCCACCAGGCTGCGGGATGAAGCCACCTGGGGTTTGTGAAAAGTGATCCGGTCACGAGGCCCGCCTGCGTTGTAACAGCCAAGCGCCAACTAAGCCAAGGGCAATGATCAAGCCAACCGCGATAAGCGGGACGGGGCTGCCTTTTTCGGGTACCGGGGCAGCAGCAACTGCAACCTCACTGACCGCTGGCATCGGTACCGTCAATATGTCTTCATCGCCATCAGGTGAAATTGAGGTGGTGTCTATGGCAATCGCGCATTCCCCAATCGGGTATTCGTCGATTCCGCAGACCAGGCCCTTGTCAACTCGCGTGGTCGCGATTGCCATCAGTGCATCTGCGCCTGATCTGGATTCGGCTATGACCGCGCAGGCACCACGAGCAGGCGGCGGTGATTGACCGTTGGGCGCTGAATTCGATAATCCTGGATCAATAACCATGGCAACTCTGATCTGGCCGGTCGGTTTCGTAACCGTGCCACAAATTCTTTCGAAAGCTAGTTTCGGATCTGTGCGCGGAGGATAGGTGCTACTGCTGGCGTTGGCGGTAACCGCAAAGCGCCAAGCTTGAACGTCGCCGTCAACGGGCACGGTGGACGCGGGGCCAACTTGCGATAAAACCCATTCGCTGCCAGCCACTGTCCAAAAAGTCCAATAGCGGTATGCGGTCTCGGCCCGGGCCGCTGGGGCAAACACCTGAACCGCAAGGCAAATTGCGGTGGTGATCACAGCGGCCCGGGCCAAGATGCGCATTACTGCTGGCTCTGCTGCAGGGTGGTGATGAGGTTTACCCCGCCGAAATTCGTCGCTTTAGCGTTGGTGGCCTTACCGACCATCAGTAATAATCCGAGGGCGCCGGGTGAAGCCTCGCCATCTGGAATCCCGTAAGCGGAAGCATTAGCCGCCAACGTCGAGGTACCTCTGGTTACCGCCTGCTTGCCAGTGGCACTGGCAACGAAACCGAGGATCGCGAATGCAGTTGATGAGAAATCGCTGCCGGCGCCGAATGAATTCGGCAACGCACCGTCCTTCATTATTGCGTTTGCGAGATAACTACCTGCATTACTTGCCGTAGTCACACCGCAGGTCGGATTTAAGTTGAGTGTTTGTGATCTGCTGACCAATAGCCCGGCGGAAAGGCCGGTGAATGCCTGGGCGGTTGATTGCGCATTCGCAGCCCCAGGTTTTTGGAAAGCGAGGCCACCGCCGCTTGCGCAGGAGAGTTTTACTGATGCTAGGTACTTGCCAGCCTTGACAATCGCCGAGGCACTGCCACTTGGCTTTAGTGCTTTGACCGCGGCCAGCGCCAATCCGGTCGAACTAGAATCCGAGGGCGATCCGCTAAACCAGGGCCACCCACCATCATTGTTCTGCTGCTTTGCTAACCATGCGGAGGCGGAGCCTGCGCTCGCTGACTGCTTTACGGCAGACAAGGCCGTTAGTGCTAGTGCCGTGGAATTGGTATCAGGGCCGGTGTAGTTAACTGGATCAGACACGTCACAGGCTTTGGTGGTGTCGGGTCGGTAGGCCTGGAAGCTGCCATCAGCGCACTGCTGCTTGAGCAGCCAGGTGATTGCTGCTTTGTTTGGTTTAACGTCATTTGCGACCAACCCCAAAATCGCCAGCGACTGCCGGAAGACCCCGTCATAGGTTGGGTCGCCTGCGCCATAAAGGCCGTTGGTTGCTGTCGTAGCTGTTTTCGCTGTTGTGGTTGTGGCACCGGCTTGGGCGGGGCCAATGTTCGCGGTCAGGGTCAAGCTGCATGCGGCCAGGGCCACGAGTGCGGTGGAAATACGTTTTGACATGGTCACCATTTCTTAGTTGAGCGGTGTTGGATCGGAGCCCACGCCCTATCCGGCCAATGAAAAACCCCCCCTGCATTACTGCAAGAAGGGAGACCGGGTATAGACCCGGGCTCCGTTCCGTTACCTCGACGGGTGGAGCCGCTCGTATCTGCCAGGTACTCCGACTCGCCCAAGTTCTGGGATCACGGTTGCGGGACAGCGCCGGATTCACACCGGACTTCCCCTGGGGTCAAATACGCGGATTCAGTTGTGAGGTGAACATCCCACGTGTTGCACCGGATGTCAATGCCAAACCACCGGGCCGGTAATCGAAGGTCGAAAAGCCACGATTCCACGATGTGCCCCGTCGGCCTCTAGAATGACGGTCTTGGGTTTTTGACACCGATCACCGTGCACGAAAAGGAGTTCACATGGCTTGGTCTTGGCAATACTTGACGGCTGAGGGCGTTGTAGTCGCTGAATTACCCGATACCTCGATGGCGACCGAGTTCCCGTCACAATCTGATGCCGAGACTTGGATTGGCGAGGTGTGGCAAACCTTGCTTGATGCAGGCATTGAGCAGGTTTTGCTGCTCGAAGAAGATCGAATTGTCTACGGCCCCATGGGACTGCGCCCAGAGTAGTAGTGATCTTCGGCTAGATCTTTGGTGCTCCGCCGCGGCGAACCCGTGGTGGTGGCAGTCGCAACCGGCGTAATTGCAAGGTTCGCAAGGTGGCGTAAAGCAGCAAACCTTTGCGATCTGTGGCTTCTGGGAATTCTTTCTTGGCTCTAAGGCTAAGTTGCACTAGCAGCACGACGGTGTCTACCACGATGAGTGCGGTTACCGCGAAGAAGCCGATTGATACCCAACTTTGGATAAACTGGTTTTTAATAAAACCGAGTGCTAGTACTGCAATCGCGATAAATATGAAGAACTCAGCCAGCGTGATTCGGCCATCGACGAAATCGCGGACGAAGGCCCTGGCTGGGCCGCGATCACGTGCGGGGAGGTAACGCTCTTCACCATTTTTCATCCCTTGGCGAGCGCGTGAGCGATCTTCTTGGTCACGTTGGCGTGCGGCTTTCTTCGCGGCCTTGGGGTCTTTGGGGATTTTCAACTGGTTCTTGCGGGCGTCTTCAGCCTCACGCCGGGAGGGGGTGGCATGGCCTTTGGAACCGCCAGGCCCGGTTCCGGTGGTTGAA
>JBAXHK010000127.1:0-5208 GCA_037138935.1 Actinomycetes bacterium | reverse complement strand
TCGCACCACGCCTAGCTGAACCCGACGAGGTTTATCAAGCGCTGACCCTCGGCCTCGGTGATTACATAAAGAAGAACGGCTTCAATAGCGTCATTCTCGGACTATCCGGGGGTATTGACTCGGCGCTGGTTGCCGCCTTGGCCTGCGACGCCATTGGCGCTGAGCACGTATTTGGTGTTTCCATGCCAAGTGTCTATTCATCAGAACATTCAAAGGATGACGCCAGCGACCTAGCAGCGCGCACCGGACTTAATCTGCGCACCATCGCTATTGCCCCGATGGTTGACTCCTTTCAAGAGGCTATGCAATTGACCGGTCTTGCCGAAGAAAATCTGCAGGCCCGAGTGCGTGGCACCACCTTGATGGCACTTTCGAATCAAGAAGGCCACCTGGTGCTAACAACCGGCAATAAGAGTGAGCTTTCAGTTGGCTACTCGACTCTGTACGGGGATTCAGTTGGAGGTTTTGCACCCATCAAGGATGTCCCAAAGCAGCTGGTCTGGGCTTTGGCCCGCTGGCGTAACGCCAAGGCCCTTGAAATCGGGCAGATACCACCAATACCGGAGAGCAGCATTGAAAAGGAACCGAGTGCCGAACTTCGCCCGGACCAAAAAGATAGTGACTCGCTCCCTGATTACGAAGTTTTGGACGCTCTGCTTGAGGCCTATGTGTCAGGTGACATGGGTGCGAGCGAATTAGTTGCCGCTGGCTTTGAGCCCAGCCTCGTCGACCGAGTCTTGCGGCTAACAGATGCCGCTGAATATAAGCGTAGGCAGTCGCCCCCCGGCACCAAAATATCGTTGCGGGCTTTTGGTCGCGATCGCCGACTACCAATCACAAGTGGCTGGCAGGAGCCAAGCCAAGCCTAAGTACTTCGACTATTGAAGCAGTACTGGCTGAACCATCGGCCGGTGTTAGGCGCAACATCTTCAACCACACCATCGGCCCAACCAGCAAGGCGATCGTGGCCTCAATATCTAGGTCACCACGCAATTGCCCTTGTAATACCCCCCGCTCCAAATAGGTGCTCAGGCGAAGGTGACGCGGCCGAATAACCCGCTCCGCAACCATTTCCTGTAACTGGGGATGGCGTGAGCCTTCACTTAATACCCTGATCATGATGCGGCTTCTCAAAGAATCCGGTGAAGCCTCCCGGATCTCGTCGAGTAACTGGGTAAGGACATCCCAGAAATCACCGTCGCTAGGGGCCAGCTGCACGTCTTCGTCGAATTGCCTCATGGCGTGCGCGAGCAGCTCATCTCGATTTGCGAATCGACGATAGATGGTCGCCTTACTTACTCCGGCGCGTGCCGCCACTGCCTCAATCGAGAAACGTTCGAAGCCCTCATCGGCAAATAGCTCTAGCGCCGCGGTATCAATGGCTGCATCGGCGATGCAGCTGCGCGGTCGACCCTTAGCTCGCACCGAAGCCTCAGTTAACACAGCTATATCCGCTCTTTGCCCGTCGGGTATTCACCCTGTGCCTGCTCGCGATACTCCTTAGCCTCGGTTTGGACTACGGCATCGGTGGGGTCTACCGGTGTCGGGGCTTCACCCACCTCAGTTTTCTTGGTGAGCGGGGTGATGTGAGGTAAGCCAAATCCGACAACGAGCACCGCAACAATGACCACGATGACCGAAATCAACGAAGTTAGGTGGCTGGCCGCCAAGAAATCTGCGTACGCAGCCTCCCGCACGGTATTGACTACCGCTGCAGGTAATCCATCGGCCGTGGCTTGCTCAAGGACTCCCATGGTGGCGATCACCGACTCTGACGCAGCCTGCTTGGCCGCCTCCGGGAATTCAGGGGGCATTTGAGTCAGCGAGCCCTTAAGGTTAGCCGCATATTGGGTCGCCAGGACCGTGCCGATAATCGCGACCCCCAGCGCTCCGCCAACCTGGCGAACCGTGTTCTGCACCGCAGATCCAGCACCGGCACGTGCGAGCGGTAACACATTTTGCATAACCGTGGACGCCGGAGCGATGACGTTACCCATACCGAGGCCGAAAATGAAGAACACGACCAGAAGCATCCAAATTGGGGTATCAAGTTGCAAGAAGAGCAGACCAAGGAGCGCTAGAGATACAAGTATCAGCCCGCCGGTCATAACTTTTCGGTAACCAAATCTCAGGACCGTCTTAGCGCTGCGCGGTGCGGCGATTATCTGGCCGAGAGCAAACGGCACGAAACAAAGGCCCGCTATCAAAGTGTCGTAACCACGCAAGATTTGCAGGTAGAACGGCAAGGTGAAGGTGATGCCAGAGAGGGCGAAGAAGGCTAGTGAAACCGCTACCAAACTGACCGCATACCCCCGATTGCGAAATAGGGAGACATCAAAACTGGAATGGTCACTGCGTGCTTCCAGGAATAGGAAGAGGGCAATGACAGCAATACCGCCTAACACCGGAATTACTACACCGGGATCAAGCCAATTCTTGGTTGATGACGCGTGAATGATGCCGTAGATCAAAGCGGTAAGGCCAATAACAGAAAGCACCAAGCCTTGCAGGTCGAGGCGGCGCGGATTTGGATCCTTGGTCTCGGGCACCACTCGAATTATCGCGATAAGGCCAACAATGACAATCGGCACATTGACCAAGAACACCGAGCCCCAGTCGTTACCGGTCAACCAATTGGACCATTGCGGATTTTGAAGCAGTACCCCACCGAGGATCGGGCCAAGTGCAACGGCCGCACCCACCGCACCCGCCCAAGCACCGATGGCCTTGCCCCGCTCATGCGGGGGGAAGACAACTGTGATGATGGCCAAAGTGGTTGGCATTACCGCCGCACCACCCACCCCCATTACCGCACGAAAGCCGATGAGCATGCCGGCACTGGAAGAGAACGCACAGATAGCCGAGGCCGAAGCAAATAGCACCAAGCCAATAATCAGGATCTTCTTCCGCCCGAACCGGTCCCCAAGTACACCCCACGTAAATAGCAGGGCGGCAAAAGCCAAGATGTAGGAGTCCACCGCCCAAACCAGCTCGCCTTGACTGGCCTGTAGGTCACGCTGGATGGTCGGCAAGGCAATATTCAAAATAGTGTTGTCGAGCACCACAACTAGCAGGCTGACCACCAGCACGCCAAGAATTGCCCAGCGCCGCGGATGCCCCTCACCCGATGTCATCCACGCCTCGTTGGCCTTGGCCTGCACTGGCATTTAATCTCCTCATTGATTACTCGACTACCAATTCTCATTCGAAACGTTACCGTATCGTATTTGTGGTCGGGGCGCCAATAGCCAAATCAAGTCAATCCATGCCATGCTTATCCCGTCCGGGGACTCCGTGGGGAGCCTCGAGATTGGAGCGCATCATGGAATCAAGCAGCACGCCTATCGTGAGCAGTGCAAATCAGCAGGCTATCTACGGAGCTGATCCACAACGCCGGATCACCATGCGTGATCTCCAGGTGGCAACAGATAAAGGCCAGCGTTGGCCGATGATAACCGCTTATGACGCGCTATCGGCGGGCGTATTCGATGACGCCGGCATCCCGGCGCTACTCGTTGGTGACTCGGCGGGCATGGTGGTCTTCGGCCACGACACAACTATCTCGGTGAGCGTCGATGAACTTGTCATGTTGGTCCGCGCCGTAGTGAAGGGCTCTAAGCGCGCCCTCGTGGTAGCCGACCTGCCATTTGGCAGCTACCAGGCCTCGCCGGCTCAAGCGCTGGAAACTGCGGTTTTCTTTATGCAAAAGGGCGGCGCCCACGCGGTCAAACTTGAAGGCGGCGCAGCGGTGCTCCCCCAGATTGAGCTGCTCGCAAATTCCGGTATCTCAGTAATAGGCCATTTGGGCCTAACCCCCCAGTCGGTCAATCTGCTCGGTGGCTATCGGGTGCAGGGCCGGGGCGAAAGTGGCGAGACCCTGCTGCGCGATGCCAAAGCCATGCAAGCCGCCGGCGCTACCGCAGTGGTTCTCGAACTGGTGCCGGCTGATCTTGCCGCTCGAGTCAGTGAAGTACTGACGATTCCGACAATTGGTATCGGTGCCGGACCGCATACCGATGCTCAGGTCTTAGTTTGGCAAGATCTCGTCGGCTTGACGGCCGGGCCGGCACCTAAGTTCGTGAAGCGCTATGCAGATCTGCGCTCGATCATGACCGACGCGGTAAGTGACTGGGCGGATGATGTCGCCAGTGGTGCTTATCCGGCCGAAGAGCACACCTATAAATAGGAGCTCACACGTCGGTGATACGAACCCCGGTGTGCGCCTTGTAACGACGATTCATTGCGATCAGGTTCGCGGTCAGCGCCTCAACCTGATGGCAGTTTCGCAATCGGCCCGCGAATATCCCCCGCATGCCAGGGATGCGATTAGCCAGGGCTTGCACAATGTCGGTGGCGGCCCGGTCATCACCGAGCACCAAGACATCGGTATCGATTGAGTCCACAGTTTCATCGAGCAGGAGTACCGCCGAGATATGGTGGAAAGCTCCGACCACCTGGCTATCGGGTAGCAAAGTAGCGGCTTGCTGCGCGGCCGAGCCTTCATCCACGGCTATGGCGAACACCCCTTGCTTATCAAATCCGAGCGGATTTACGCAGTCAATTAGTATTTTCCCGGCCAATTCGGCCCGCAGTGAAGCCAGTAAGTCTCCGTGACCATCCCAGGGGATCGCCGCGATAATTACGTCCGAAGTAGCAGCACAATCTTGGTTACTGGCACCGGTAACACCATGACCCAAACTCGCCGCTGAGTCTTGTGCCCGAGTTGCATCACGCGAGCCAAGGACTACTTGGTGACCGGCTATCGCTAACCGCCGCGCGAGACCTCGGCCTTGTTCACCGGTACCACCGAGTACACCAATACGCAAGTTGGCAACGTCAGGAAGTATGCGTGGGTCAGGAGTTACTACTGCATCAGTCATAGTGCGAAATAATGTCAGATGTTGCAAATAAGGACCAATCGGGGCTGTCTAATTGCGTTATTGCCCGAGAAAAAAAGTGCATCACATAGCACGCGCGCGACACGAAATGACACACCGACATGAAAATGCACGAATTTCACCATGTTTTCTGTCAGAGTTCTACTGCAGGTTCCTGCAACAGAGCCGGGACCTACGACACGGGAGGCAAACGTGGCGGCAGTAAAGAAGGCGGCCAAGAAGGCGCCGGCAAAGAAGGCAGTACGTAAGGTAGCCAAGAAGGCTGTAAAGCGCCCAGCAAAGAAGGCAGCAAAGCGCCCAGCAAAGAAGG
>JBAXHK010000126.1:0-5227 GCA_037138935.1 Actinomycetes bacterium | reverse complement strand
GGCACCGGCTAGACCTGCTGGGCTTGCCGCGATAACACCCACCAAAATGAAACCGGCCTGCGCAATGGAAGAGTACGCGAGCATGCGCTTGATGTCGCTCTGGCTGATGGCGATAATCGACCCCACCAGCATCGTCAAGATGGCGATGATCCACATCATCGGCACCCAGTCCCAACGCATCCCGCCGAATCCGACGTAAAGCACACGCATTAGTGCACCGAAAGCCGCGATCTTGACAGTGGCCGCCATGAACCCGGTAACGGCAGTCGGTGCGCCCTGATAAACGTCCGGGGTCCATTGGTGAAATGGCACCGCGGCGACCTTGAAGAGCAGCCCAACCAAGATCAAAGCCATGCCGATCAGGGCCAATGAGGTCTGCCCGGGTTTCGCGGTCAAAACACTCGCGATCACCGGCAACTGCGTTGATGCCGCGTACCCGTAAACCAGTGCTACCCCATAGATAAAGAAAGCTGAGGAAAAGGCACCGAGTAAGAAGTACTTGAGCGCCGCCTCCTGCGAGAGCAATCGGCGGCGGCGCGCCATGCCAGCTAACAGGTACAGCGGCAATGACATCACTTCGAGGGCCACGAACATCAGCAATAGATCATTGGCTGAGACAAACAAAACCATGCCCGAAACCGCGAACAAGAACAGTGGCCACACTTCGGTCTGCAGGTACCCACGCGCAGTGAATTGCTTTTCATCCTCAGAACTAGGAAGTGAAGAAGCACGCGCAGCGAAAACATCACCACTTGGATCAAGTGATCGCTCCGCCATCAGTAGCGCACCTAAGAGCGCGAGCACCAATATCGCTCCCTGCATCAAAAGCGCTGGGCCGTCTATAGCGATTGCACCCTCAGCTGTCACTACCCGAACGCCGGTGATGGTGAATACCCACGCCAATGCCGCGATCAGGGCACCGAATACAACAAATAGTTGAATAAAGCGCCGAGACCCCCTTGGCAGTAGTGCCTCAACTAGCACCGAAACCACACCTGCTCCCAACAAGATCAGGATCGGTGCAATCGCGTTGTAATCGACGATTGGGAGAGTGAACGGTACACCGACCGTCGCTGCGGCGAGGGTATTCACTTGCCGCTCCCTTCACTTGAGATGGTGGGGCTCGGGTCGGTAGCACCAATCGTCGTCATGACGCGATCCACCGCCGGGTTTATGACATTCAATATCGGAGCCGGGAAGAGCCCGAGCACTAATGTCAAGGCCACGATCGGCATTAGCGCAATAACTTCACGGCCATCTAGGTCTTTCATGCCAACTAGTTTTGGAGCCAGCGGTCCGGTCATTGACTTCTGGTAAAGACGCAGCACATAAGCCGCCGTGATGACAATGCCCAAGGTGGCAATCCCGCCGACAAAAAGGTAACGCTGGAACGTGCCGAGCAGCACCATGAACTCACCCACGAAGGACACCAGCCCTGGCAGCGCCAGTGACGACAACGCGGCAAACATGAAGAACCCGGCAAGTACCGGCGCGGCCTTATTCACCCCACCGAAATCTGAAATCAGGCTCGATCCATTGGCGCGCTGCATCAGGAATCCGGCAGTTAAGAACAGCGCCGCCGTCGATAATCCATGCGCAACCATGTATACGACCGAGCCACTTTGACCAACGGTGGTGAATACAAAAATACCTAGTGCAATGAAACCGAAGTGCGACATTGAAGAATACGCGAACAACCGCTTCATATCATTTTGGTTTAGTGCCACATAAGCGCCATAGAAGATGCCGACAAGTGCCATGCCGATGACAACGGGTGCATAAAACTCGCTCGCGGCCGGGAAGATTGGCAGGCAGTACCGGATCATGCCGAAGGTTCCGACTTTGTCGAGCACTCCGATAAGCAATACCGCGGTTCCGGGCTTTGAAGCACTTGCCGCATCGGGCAACCAGGTGTGGAAAGGCCAGAGCGGGGCCTTTATCGCGAAGGCGAAGAAGAACCCGAGGAACAGTAATTTCTCGGCCATTGGGTCCATTTCCAGCCCCACTAGCGAAAGGTAATCAAAAGTACCTTGGCCGGTAACCTGGGCTGAAACCACATAAAGCCCGATCATTGAGGCCAACATGAACAGCCCCCCGAGCAGGCTGTAGAGCAGGAATTTGACTGCTGCGTAGGACCGCTGCGGGCCGCCGTAACGGCCGATCATGAAGTAGACAGGAATTAGAATTGCTTCAAATAAGACGAAGAACATGAAGACGTCGGTGGCGGCGAACACCCCGATCATCAATGTTTCCATCGCCAAAATCAATGCGAAGTAGCCCTTAACCGAGCCGCCGCTGGTGGCATCAACATCCCGCCACCCCGCAATAACCACAATCGGCACCAAAGTCGTGGCTAATGCGATCAGGACTAGCCCGATGCCGTCAACACCAACCGAGTAGGAAATACCAAACGCGGGTATCCATGGGTAAGACTCTACGAACTGAAATGGCTCATTGGAAGCACCATCGAACTGCAGCGCCATGACGATGGTCAATGCCAAGGTGACCAATGAAATTGCCAATGCCAATTGCTTTGCAAGAGTCGGTCGTGACTTAGGAATAAAAACAACGAGGACACTACCGATCAGTGGTACGACCGCGAGGATCGTCAACCAGGGGGTCATGAAAGCCTCACCAAGACGAGAGCGGCAACAATTAAGACTGCGCCACCCAACATTGAAAGTGCATATGAGCGAGCAAAACCTGATTGGGTGCGACGCAACCGGCCCGAGGCACCACCAACGAATGCGGCGCTCCCGTTAACGAAACCGTCAATCCAGGAGGAGTCGAACCACGTAAGCCAACGCGCAAGTGTGAAGGACGGGCGCACCACGACCACCTCGTTCACCAAATCACCATAAAGATCACTTCGGGCCGCGCGGGTTAGCCAATTACCCGAAGGCGCGTCGACCGGCACCGACTTAGACCCGTACTGGCGCCAACCAATGAAAGCACCGATCAAGACAACCACCAAAGTGATGGACATCAACGTGGTGGATGACAACGGGGTGGGATTACTCGCAAATCCAACAACCGGCTCCAGCCAGGTTTCGATATTGCCCCAGAACAGCAATGCCATGCCCAGGAAGGTGGAGCCGATTGCCAAGATGACAAGGGGGATGGTCATGACAGCGGGTGACTCATGCGGATGCACGTCATCCTCCCACCGCGCCTTGCCGAAGAAGGTCATAGCGATCATGCGAGTCATGTAGAACCCAGTTATGCCGGCTCCCAAAATCGCTGCAGCACCAATGACCCAGCTGCGTTCGAAGGCAGCATGGATGATTTCGTCCTTAGACCAGAATCCAGCGAACGGCGGAATACCCATAATCGCCAGATACCCGGCCATGAATGTCACGAAGGTGATGATCATTAACCCGCGCAACGCCCCATATCGGCGCATGTTCACGTTGTCCTTCATGCCATGCATTACCGAGCCGGCGCCGAGGAACAACCCGGCTTTGAAAACGCCGTGGGTCAAAAGGTGGAAGATGGCGAATACATAACCGATTGGACCGAGTCCGGCCGCGAAGATCATGTAGCCAATTTGACTCATCGTCGACCCAGCCAGTGACTTCTTGATATCGTCCTTGGCCGAACCGATGATGGCTCCCATGAAGATCGTAATCAGCCCGATAAGAACTACCGCGCCGGCGGCCCAGACTGCTCGATCGAATACCGCATTACTCCGAACGATGAGATACACCCCGGCGGTGACCATGGTCGCTGCGTGAATTAGCGCAGATACCGGTGTCGGGCCTTCCATCGCATCAAGGAGCCAAGCTTGCAGCGGGAACTGCGCCGATTTACCGCAGGCCGCCAAGAGCAGGAGCAGGCCGATTGCCGTAAGGGTGCCTTCACTGGCTTCGGCGGCTTGGCCAAACACGTCACTAAACGAAACCGAGCCAAAAGTCACGAACATGACCATGATCGCCAGACTCAGACCTACGTCACCAACGCGGTTGATGATGAAAGCTTTCTTAGCGGCAGCCGCAGCCGTGGGTTTGATCTGCCAGAACCCGATCAACAGGTAGCTAGCCAATCCCACTCCCTCCCAGCCGACATAGAGCAGGAGGTAGTTGTTAGCAAGAACCAGCAACAACATTGCCGCAACGAATAAGTTCAGGTAGCCGAAGAACTTCCGCTTATCGGCATCATGTGACATGTAGCCGATGGAATAGATATGGATCAGTGAACCCACAATGGTTATTAGCAGGACGAAAACCATCGAAAGTTGGTCAAGCTGGAAAGCCATATCGGCTTGGAACCCATCGGCGAAAACCCAAGTGAATAAGGTCTGTCCGACCGAGCGCTCCTCTGCTGGATGCCCCATCATGGCGACCAGCATCAACACAGCGAGCACCGCGGATCCGACCACGGTTAGCACTCCGAGGTACGGGCCCCACGAGTTCGTGCGACGGCCTCCGAGCAGAAGCACAGCCGCCCCAAAAAGTGGCAAGGCAATAAGCAGCCAAATCAGGGAGAACACACCCGCTGCGGGCATGAGCTCTATCAAGGTCGGATCCTTTTCGTCGGTTGCTGCCGGATGCGGCTAATACTTGAGCAAATTTGGTTCATCAATGGAGGCCGAGCGTCTACTTCTGAAAATCGTCACGATGATTGCGAGGCCAACAACAACTTCAGCGGCTGCCACCACCATGACGAAGAAAGCGGCAACCTGACCATTTAGGTTGCCGTTCATGCGGGCAAATGCAACAAACGCTAAGTTCGCGGCATTGAGCATCAGTTCAACACTCATGAAGACGATGATCGCGTTGCGGCGGACCAACACCCCGATCGCGCCGAGGCTAAAGAGGATTGCCGACAAGATTATGTAGTTCGCCGGATTCATTTCGACCCCCCACCCAAGCTTTCGATCTGCTCAACCTCGTGGTGGTCTACGGGGCGCACATCACCTCGGGCAACAAGTGGCCCCGGGATACTCAGCGCACTTGGTGAACCATCGGGTAGTAATGCCGGAGTATCTACCGCATTGTGGCGCGCATAGGTGCCAGAACTCGGCAGGTTACCGGGGTGCCCAGCACCAATGAATCTGGCCTTGGATAGTTCTTCTTGGCTTGCGCGCGGAAGCCAGCGTTCACGATGAGCTAACACCATCGCGCCCAGAGCAGCGGTAATAAGCAACGCTGAAGTGACTTCAAAAGCAACAAGGTAATCGGTGAAAAGTAGACGCGCGATGCCTTGAACATTGCCCCCATCAACGCCA
>JBAXHK010000125.1:0-5235 GCA_037138935.1 Actinomycetes bacterium | reverse complement strand
GGGGTAAATGGTCGTTCAACGTCGAAGTCGTAATAGAAGCCATCTTTAATGGGCGGGCCGATCCCCAGCTTGGTGGTCGGGAAGATGTCTTGCACCGCCTGGGCGAGCACATGAGCGGTCGAATGACGCAAAATCGCGAGGCCCTCTGGGCTGCTGATTGATATCAATTCCACCGCGTCTTCGGCTGATACCGGGCTCGCAAGGTCGGTCAGCAAGCCATTGACACGGGCGGCAATAATCGTCCGATCGTCGCCGGCAATGTCGAATGCGGTGCGCTGCATTCCTCACACAATACTCTGGGGCCCACACGGCGCGATTTTGAACTGCGATGGAGGCAGCCATGACATCGTTCCACCGTTTGGCAGCGCTCTTGGGCGTGATCACCACCTTGGCTGTACTCCCGATCTTGGCGGCAACCCCGGCTCAGGCCACCGCCACCAACACGGTAACCGTGATAAACCCACCGGGCCTGGCCACGGTCAACTCCTACAACACCTTGACCGCCAGCGTCACCTCCAGAGATGGTGTCACCGCCCCAGTCGGGTCCATTCAGTTTCGAACCGCCGCAGGAGAAGTCATTGCCGCCGCTCGGACCCAAAGAGGTACCACCATCGCTGACGGCACCGCATCGATCGTCTGGTACGCCGCAGAACTCAAGTCCTACAGTTTCAGCGCAATTTTCTATCCCGAAGATGGAGCAATGCTAAACGGTTCGCAAACTTCAACGAATACTTCGGTCGAGGTGACGCCCAATGGTCAAAATGTGCAAATAGAAGTACCCCAGATCTACCGGGGAATCACCAGCAACTTAATCGCGACAACCTATCCCACAACTTTGCAAGGCAGCGTCGCTTTTACCATCAATGGCTCGCCTTTGTCGGCCTCGATTACCGTAAAGAATGGCATAGCTACCTTCCCATTCGTCACCCAATCTCTTGGCTGGCAAGACATCGGGGTGAGCTTCAGCCAGCTAAACAATCCGAACGTATTTGGAGTCACGCACATGTGGGTAAATGTTTTGCCCAGCAAGGGCCCGGCCGTCACTACTTTCTCACCTCCACTAACTGAACTCGCTAACGGACAGAGTCAGCTATTTGAGATCACATCACCCTCAGGCCCGGTATCTTCATTTACGGCCGCCGGTGGTTGCATCGCCATCGGGCTGACTGTCACCGCAACAAGTGGTAATGGCGAATGCACGTTAAGCGCGAATGCACCTTATGGCCAAGGCTATGAGGGCGCGGTCGCAAACACTTCATTGAAGCTTGTGCTTGGCACCCAAACCGCAAAAACCCTTTCGCTTTCTGAGCAGCAATGGAGTGGTCGCAATATCGACCTCATTACCGGTGATAATCAAACGAATGCCGGCATGGGGATTAATTGGAAGGTGATCAAGGGCGAGGCGAATTGCTCCACCGCAAGCGGGGCGCACTTCGCCCGGGCACGGATTTTGGGCCCCTGCACTATCCAAGGCACCGCACACGGTGTAGCCGGGCTTTGGGCCCCCTATGTGGTTACGCAGGTTTTCGATACTCCAGCTCGCGCGGTATCGGGCAGGCAAGTAGCGCAATACCAGCCACCGCGATTACCACCACCCAGTTAATTGAAAAGTAGGTCGAAATTAGCGGTGGAGGTGACACCACTGAAGCTGCAGCGATGAGCACAAGAACCACACCCAATTTGCTCGATCTCCATACGACGACTAGCAGCGGTATCGCCATGACGAATGTGTGAAGCCAGGCGATTGGGCTAACGGCCAGGATGAACCAGTTGATCACCCAAAATGGCTCTTGCTTTCGCCAAAGCGCGATCGCCGCGACCACACCTGCAATCAGCCAGCCCACGTACTCCTGGGACCCATTCCTTCGCAGCAGTGCCCCCACCGTCATGAGGTCACTGCGCTGTAAAGATGCGGCGATTGAAGCTCGTGAACTTTCAAGGAATGCGGTGATTACCGTCGGTTCCAACGCAACCGCGATCGCCAAGAGGGCAACGGGAATAGCCGCACCGATGATCAAAGTCTTCCACTGCCTTCGCCAAAGTGGATACAAGAGCATCAGCAACCCGACACCCCTTGATGACCCATACAGCCCGTATGCGGCGCCGGCGATCGCCGGGTGGCGCCGGTATTTCCAGGCGAGGGCAATAAGGACAGCCGACAGAGGGTAGGTGCTCACCAATCCCCAGCGCCCCGGGATTGTCAGGCAAATTCCGAGCGCAAGTGGATAAGCGATATAGGCAGGAACTCGCATCAGGCGCATACTTAGAGCGATCAGGCAGAAACTAGCAACAACGTAAAAGGACAACCACCAGCCATAATCTAGGTACGCCAACGGCAACCCAAGTGGAATCGCAAATGGTGGGTGCGAGTTCACCGACAAATCTACGAAGTCCAGTTGCATCCCAACGAGGGGGTGCAACACCTCAAGGGAGTCATAAGCCGAGAAGTCAGGCTTGATGAGACCAATTGTTGAGGCAACTTCCCAGCCAACGTCCGTCCAGCCGCCGGCTCCCGCCAATTTTTCGACAATTTCAGCGAATCCAAAGTTCGTTATGCCTTCACGAAACATCGGCCACAGGCTGCGCGCAATCAAAGGGACAGCGGCGATTACAAGTATATTTGCAAGTACCTCGATGACGCCCTGCCGGGTCCAGACCCTGGTACGCGCCACTTGCTCCGCTGTCGACACGAGCCCATCATGGCGGCAAGTTGCCACTGCTTCAAGCTTTGGCGCCCCACCAACCGACCCGTGTCGATTGCCGTAATCGACTGAAATACCGAAACTTTCACCCGACCATGCATCTGACCATTGGGGGTAGCTCCTTAATTATTGAGCCACCAGCGGCCTTTACTTGATTTTACCCCCGAGACGTGTTCTTATAAGGACTCAAGGACTAATCGTCAAGCAACTACAAGGTAGGAGCGCGTTATGCCAAGTACCGAAGTTAATTCACCCGTTAGTTCAGCACCAATCGATCGGATCGCACTCGGTGTTGGTTGGGTGCGACCCGGTGTGGCCGGTATCGGCGGCACCCTAAGCCCGTCGGCGGCATCCTCATCCGGCTGGAACTGGGGTAGATGTTTTGAAGGTAACGAAGAGTAGAGCCCTTCTAAATCAATAGGTGGGGTGTTTAATCCCTGTCACTGGCCCCTGACCGAATTTGGTTGGGAGCCGGTTGCTGTCGGACCCGTTGCAGGTACCGAACTTGTTGCTTAGCTTTCAAGTGGTTTTTTGTAAACTGCCATCGGGGTAACAAAGACGCTTCACACAAGGTTTCGCCCCTTAAAAGAGAGCCTTCGGTGGGCGATACTGGGTTCGAACCAGTGACCCCTCGCGTGTGAAGCGAGTGCTCTACCACTGAGCCAATCGCCCGAAGGGTTGAAACTTTAGCGCAAGTTGCCTCAGGGCAGTATTTCCCTCAGGTATCATGCCGAGTACGAGAAGGTGACGGCGTGATCCGGTGGCGCTGGGGCATCGACCCAGGCGAGAGAACTAGCGCGTTGCTCGTTAATCAGCACCTTTCTAGGGTTATTGTTCAGTTAACCTCAGAAAGGGTGCCCACATGTCCAACAATAAGTTCCAACCGCGAAAATTCCGCGGCCTGATAATTCGTGCTACCGCTGCGTCAGCACTGGTATTAGGCGCGGTCGGCCTTGCAGCTGCACCAGCACAGGCGACAGGTGCCACCGGCTATGGCAATGGCACAGTTGGCGTTACCCAGACCATCAGCGCACAGGCGATATGCCCGAGTGCTCAATTAGCCTTTACGGCCCAATACAGCAACGGGGTCACGGTCTCTGCGCCGTTGGTTTATGCCGATATCAATGGAAATGCCACGATCTATTGGTCGCCCACAATTGTTGGGCAGATCACCCAGGCCACGATTGGCAGCACCTGCTCACCGGTCTATCTTGGCGGCGCCAATATCAGCAAAACCGCTACGACCACCACGATTTCAACTCCAAACAATGCGCAAATTGGCGTGGCGACCAAGATCACGGTTACGGTGCAGTCAAATAGCCCAAGCGCGTACTCCCCGACCGGCCAAGTCGTTGTCAAGGATGTAAATGGAGCAACATTGCAGACCATGGGCTTGACCCCTGGCCCGGGCAATGGCCAGGGGTACTCCTATTACTGGTGGACGCCGTCGACATCAGGGACATACACCTTTCAGGCCACTTACAGTGGTGATTCAAATGCTGGATCTTCTGTTTCACCACAGGACTTCATAACGGCCACGCCGAACGGCACCCCGATAACTTTGACGCATCCAACCACGATGACAACGGGTATCCCGCAAACTTTGATCGCCACGGTCTACCCGACCACAGTGCAGGGCTCAGTTGGATTCACATTGAACGGTAACCCGATCAGTGCTTCAGTCGCGCTCGTTAACGGTGTTGCGAGTTTCCAGTGGACCCCAACCTCCGCCGGTGCTTTCACCTTAGGAGCTAACTACACGACAAATCAAGGTGGCATTGGTTCCACTTCCGGTGCGATAACGGTGGTCTCAGGGCCAGCATCCAGTGACGTAATCACCGTCACTCCAGCCGGTGGCACAACTTGGAGCCCCAACGGCACCTACGTGCTCAACGCTAGCTCGACAACTAATTTCAATGTTTCGACGTTGTCTGGCGCCAAGGTGACTCTCAATGATTCCGGGCCATGCACCAGCCCAGGGTTGTCGGTTGTCACCCCGGCCAGCACCGCCTCTTGCATCCTGTCATTTGTCAGTGCAGGCGGCAATGGGTACGCACCAGTCACGCAGAACTACACCGTGACAGTTGGCCTGGGCCAGCAGACGGCAACCTTGGCGGCACCTCAATCCGGCAAGGTAAATGTGGGTAAGACCCTTACCCTTGAATCCCCGTCACAAAGTGATACCAATGCCGGCCAGAACATCACGTGGAAGATTACGACCGGTAAGAAGAAAGTCTGCTCACTGGTCTTCCCGAGTAGCGGAGCGGTGAAATTGAAGATCAAAAAGAAGGGCACCTGCACCGTCGTTGGCAGTGCACCAGGTGTGCCGAATGTATGGGCCGCCTACTCAGTGACTCGCTCCTATAAGGGCGTGTAGCTCCTTACTCCAAAGTTTGGGCCTCTCGTGAAAGCGGGGGGCCCAAACTTTTGAGGGAGCTACTTAGGGGTCAATTTCAGCTGCCGCGCGAATTGCAAACTGCTGACGCAGCATTGTCGAAATTGGGCCCGCGGCCGCCCAGACACGATCATCAAC
>JBAXHK010000124.1:0-5252 GCA_037138935.1 Actinomycetes bacterium | reverse complement strand
AATCACTGTTGCCTAGCACCTCCAAGATCCGCAGGTTGGGTGGCGAGTGCGGATAGAGTGGGGACTTCTTCCACCGGTTCGTTTGGACTGGTGTCACGGTTTAACTCCGGGGTCACTGCTACCGGCTATTGGAGAGGTATAACAAATGTCGAGCATTGCAAAGGCACCGTGGCAGGTGGCGTTCTCCGCCTGCAGCGCCATCGTTGCGGGAATTGCGTACGCCTCAAGTTCATTGATTCAGATCGCTTACTCAGGCGACTTTGCAGCTATCGATCCCCGGTTGGGTGAGTATCATGCCGTTTCGGGGCTCGAGTCGGCATCGAGCGTTGATGTTCACGAGTGGATGGCGCTCGCCACGTCAGTCTTCGCCGTCGTTGCAGCGGTCTTCATTCTTCTCGGCATCCTCCTGTGGCAGGGGGCACTTCGTCCGGGAGTACGACTAACCCTGACCATCACCGCACTTGTCGCCTTCATTGGGTCATTCATCCCGCTCCTCTCTGCAGGTACGGCATCCGCAATTCAGGAAGACACTGTCCTATTCATGATCGTGGTTCAGGGCGCCGCGCTCTTAGGAGCCCTACTGCTGTGGTCACGTCCCGTTAAGGGCTGGGTTACTGAGCCGGTGCGCTAAAGCAATAGCAATCACCGCCGCAATCATCCACGCGACGAGATAGCAGAACGCAGCGGTCGGTGACACTAAGGTCCAGATGAGGCCGGCTATCGCGGAGGCGACAAGGTTGCCGAACGATTGGACAGCGGCTAGGAGCCCGAACGCTGACCCGCGGATCTCATCGGGGGCCTCTGCCGCGACAGCAGCATGCTCGGCGGTTTCAACGAATCCGATGGCGACACCAGCGAGCAGGAAGGGCGGCAATAGGAACCAGATGTTGGTGGTGTTGGTGGCGAACCCTAGATAGGCGAAAGCGAACATCGCCACCCCGATGATTAACACCCGTTGCGGCCCGCCTTTGCCCAATCGATCCGATAGGCGGCCTGCCGGAAATGATGCGAGCGTGGCCGTCAGGTTGTAACCGGCATATAAAAGGAGTGCAAGCATCGTGGCGCGATCAAGCCCAAGATCGGCGGTGAGTTGTTCGGTGGCTCGCAAGATAAGCAAGGTGGCCGCGACATTTCCGACTTCGAAGAACGTGACCCCGACCATCAGTCGACCGAGTCGACCTTTAAGAACCGGCCGTACCTGGAAGCGTAATTTCCGTCGAGGTCGTTCGGCCAGTTTCGGCGCCTTGCGGATTGCGTAGAGGATCGCGACCACAGCAAGTAGTCCAGGGATGACGCTCAAAGTGATGGCCCACCGGGTGCCCACCCAAGCGACTAGCAGCAGTGCGAGCAGCGGGCCACCGACGGCGCCGGCGTTATCCATTGCTCGTTCGAATCCGAAGGCACGGCCGTAGGCACTTGGGTGGACGACGTCGGCGAGTAGTGCATTTCGAGATGGGCCGCGAATACCGCGGGCTGCCCAAGCCCCGGCACGAAGTGTGGCAACCTGCGCGACCGAAGTGGCGCCGCCGATTGCGGCGGACAAAACGGCAGTAATGGTGTAGCCGGCGACGGCGGTGGCGCGCCTGCGGCTCGGATCATCACCGAGTGGTCCGCCGGCAAATTTCGCAGCACCACTAATGGCATCGGCGATGCCTTCTACTAGACCGAGCGCGGCGGCGGGTGCTCCGAGAGTCACGGTGAGTAGCGAAGGAAGTAGTGAGGTCGGAATCTCGTGACCGAGGTCTGAAAGGAATGATGCCGAGCCGATGCCGCGAACCCCTGGAGTGAACCAAGTGTTAATTGGCAGATCAGCGCCCTGACTTATGTCGCGATCTTCGGTGGGCACTTAGGCATCCTCTCGCACCGGCTCCAAAACCTTGCGGTGTGGTTTCCGCGGGAGCAAATCGATCACGATAGCGAGAACCACCGAGACGGTCGCGGCCGCGAAGAGTTCTTTGTAGGCGACACCGAAGTTGGTGAGCATGAAAGCTGTTACGTAGCCCACGCCTGCTTGCGTCACCGCAAAGACCACGGTGGCGGTTCCCCAGATTGCTCGATGCTTAAGGGGGTCACCCTGGGCTAGTTCCTGAGAGAGACCCAAAAAGATCGAAATAATTCCAGGCAAGCAAAGCCCCGCGAGGAAACATGAGATTCCGACTCCGAAGTACGAAAACGACAGCAGAAACATCGCGGCATTGGCCGCTAGCAAGATTGGCATGGCGATGCGTTGCGTACTGTGGATCCCAAGGCGGTGAGCTAGATACGCGAACAAGAATGGTCCGATTAGTGCACCGGCTGCATAGACCAAAAAGAACTGGGCCGCCACCCCGGGGGACATTTGCAAATTTTGCTCAAGGTATGGGACGAGAAAAACCATGTGTGTCACCACACCTACAGCAACGAGGCCGTATTCGAGCCATAGGCGGTAAGCGGAGCGTGGCGCCTTGGTTTTAGCAGGTTTGACGACCGGTGCCTTAGGTGATGGTGGCCATAGCCGCCAAGTCAGTGCGGTGATGGCTAGGCAGATAAAGCCGACTCCCAACCACACCGTAGTTGGTCCTTGTGTTAGTAGCAGTGGTACCAAGGTGCCGGCGACGAGGACGCCAATTGCAAGGCCGTATAGGGACATCTGGCCTATGACACCTCGCCGCTCTGGTGCAATGTAAGCAAGAACCGTTGGCGAAGCGAGGACCATGATGACGCCGCCGGCGATCCCAGAAATTAGTCGCCAAAAGAAGAACCAGAAGAATGGCAGTGATTCACTAAAGCAAAGCAAGAATGAAAGTGATACGGCGATCATCATGATTCGCAGGAGCATGATAGTTGGCACTCGCTGGGCGAGCCATTTTGCGACCAGAGCACCGAGCACATAACCGATTAGGTTTGCATCTGCTAGGTAGGCGGCGGCCCCATCGGTGAACCAGCCGGACTCAACTAGGGCAGCCTGCAGGGGATCGAACGCCAAACGTGCGAGCCCGATACCGATGAGGCTTGAACCCATGGCGGCCAATGTCCACTTACGTTCAGGTGTGAAGAGTGAATTGCTCAACTTTCTCCATTCGCGAATAGCCAGCGGGCCGCAAAAAGAGATTGGGCCGTCAAGGGCATCAGCCTAGTAGTGGATTCCAGTTGAGTTCCATGCACTTCGAAAAACTTTAGCGCCAGCCTGCTGTGATTCCTCTGGCTTTAGGGAGTTACGGCGCCTTAACATTGGTGCGCAGCAGCACGGTGTTATCGAGCTCGAGATCGCTGCCCCAGATTAGTTTGGCGGCTGGGAGATATTGAACTTGCTGTTTCCCCGATTGGCCATGGTCCAGCAGCAAGACTTCGGTCGGCCAAATGGGTTCGGTCCCACGACTATGGCTGCGCTGCGGCGAGGCTCCTTGACCGGTGGGTGTGGCTGCACCGAACTCCGGCTCGCCATCTGTAAGGTTCCGGCACTGCCCACGATTTCGCCCGCCCCAGATGCTCCGGTGAGCAAGAGTCTCAGTTTGGACATACGGTGGGGTGCCTCGCTACGAGGACCCAATAGGGAGCGCTGTTACATGTCATTTATCGTAAGAAACTATCAAGATAGTGATCTGGAGTCGGTCGTCCATTTGTGGGAGGTCACTCCAGGCATGGCATCGGTCTACTCGATTGCGGAGTGCATCGTGTCATTGCGTGCCGGAACTCCCGCGGTAGTGGCGGTCCACAAAGACATCGTGGTAGGTGCTGCGGTGGCCAGCGTTTCTGACTCGCGGGCATGGGTTATGCGCCTTGCGGTCGATCCCACGCGACGTGGCGAGGGTGTGCCCTCGGCGCTGCTCACCCATCTCGAGGAGACCTTGGTCAACTCAGGTGTGGCAACCATCTCCTACCTGCTTGCCGAGGAGGAGATGGTTTCTGAGGGTCTTGCCAGGGCCGGTTACACGCGCCACGAGGCGGCTGCCTACTGGGAAAAGCGCGAGGCGTTCACTCCCGGCGAGGCCACCACCCTCAACGCTCTCGGTGGTCGGGTTTTGACGCGAGACCTTTGGCAGCGCCTGGCGGGCATGCACGACGAAAAAGAGATAATCGACAAACGCGTAGTTATGCCGCTCAGCAACCCCGAACGAGCGTCGGCCCATGGCGTGATTTCACCGCACGCCATCGTGCTCTTCGGCCCACCGGGAACAGGTAAGACAACGTTCGCCAGAGCCATTGCGTCACGACTAGCTTGGCCATTTGTGGAGATCTTCCCCTCACGACTAACCGCGGAGTCGGCAGGATTGGCACAGGCACTGCACGACACTTTCGCACTCATCGACGAGCTGGAGAAGGTCCTCGTGTTTATCGACGAGGTGGAGGAGATCGCTTCGGCGCGTGAGGGTGTCAGCAAGAGCCCGGCCCATGGCGTGACCAATGAACTACTCAAGATCATCCCCGCCTTCCGGCAGCGCGATACTCGTTTACTTGTCTGCGCGACGAACTCCGTGCGCTCACTCGACCAGGCCTTCTTGCGTCCAGGTCGATTCGATTATGTGATCCCCATTGGACCACCCGATGCCACCGCGCGTGATGCGATCTGGCGATCATTTGTGTCGCGGTCATCGCGTGCGGATATTGATATCTCGGCGCTCGTTGAGGCCTCAGAGTATTTCACGCCCGCGGACATGGAGTTCTCCTCACGCTCGGCAGCCCAGGCGTCATTTGAGCGCGAAATGATAAGTGGTGATGCCAGTGGGCAAGTTGGCGCCTCGACCGAGGACTACCTGAGCGCAATCAGCCAGACGCGACGAACGGTCTCCGATCTGGACATCAAGTGCTTTGGCGAGGACATCGCGCTTTTCGGACGGCTGTGACCGCAGCTGGCCGAAAAGGAACAATAGGAGTAACAGCCCTAGTTCCTACTAAGGCACAACGCGTCCGGACACCTCGCGGTAGCCGACCGCCACGACGGCCTCGACCGGCTGAGCCGATCTGGAACGGATAAGTACTTGGTAGGCCCCGCCGACACCTGCACCCGACAGTCGCGCGAGGTACAGGTACTTCGTCCCTGAGTATGGCTCGAGAAAGGGCGAACGCTCCACCGGCTTAAGAATCGTCCGCGCCCCACGGGGGTCAGTAATGATGACCTCCGGTAAGGCGGTCGCCGGGAGTACGTTCCCGGGTGATTTGTCGGCGATGAGTAATTGAACATCTCTTCGCTGTCCATCACGTAGGCCGAACCGAAACTCGCGGGTGTCCTTGCCCTGAACTTTGGCATAAACGGCGAAGGAGACGGTGCCGTC
>JBAXHK010000123.1:0-5285 GCA_037138935.1 Actinomycetes bacterium | reverse complement strand
GAGATGCCCTCGCGCGCCTATGTATCTGTCTTCGGATTCAAGGGGCCAGACCAGCAGAAGCCATCGGGGGTGTTATCCGGTGGTGAGCGCAACCGGTTGAACTTGGCCCTCACCTTGAAGATGGGCGGCAACCTACTGCTCCTCGATGAGCCCACCAACGACCTCGACGTTGAAACTTTGGGGTCCCTTGAAAATGCTCTGCTAGAGTTCCCCGGATGCGCGGTGATCACCTCGCATGATCGTTGGTTCTTGGATCGCATCGCAACTCACATTCTTGCCTATGAAGGTGATTCGCAATGGTTCTGGTTTGAGGGCAACTTTGAATCATATGAGAAGAACAAGGTGGAGCGGCTCGGCGCTGATGCCGCGCGGCCGCATCGGGCCACGTATCGCAAACTCACCAGGGGTTAAAGGTGAGAATCTTTCGCGTGCCGGTCGAACGACGATTTAGTGACCTCGATTTTCTGCAACACATCAATAATGTGGTGTATAACGACTACCTCCAAGAGGCTCGTATCCGACTGATGGTCGAGTTGCGCAGTGATTTTGCAGATCCCTATTTCCCGCAGGTCTTAGTGCGCCAGGAGATCAATTACCGAAAGACGCTGGTGCTGCGCCCCGAGCCCTTAATCGTCGAAGTTTGGGTTACCTCGGTGGGCCGCACCTCCTACGCCCTTGGTTTTCGCATCCTCGATGACGACGGTTCCCTCGCTGCGGATGCGACAAGTGTCATGGTGTGCTTTGATCCTGCTATTCAAGGGTCGGTCCCGATACCTGCTGACTATCGAGCCGTACTAGTTGAAGCGAAGGAAGGTAACTGATAGGTGACTAGTGCGACATTGACCTTGGCTACCGATGATGCCCGGGTACTTGGTGCTTTTGGGCGTCGGCAATTGGTCTGGGATCCCCGCCTGCCGGTGCGAGTGGTCTCAACAGCCTCGGCGGTCGGTCTTTACACGGCACCTCCGTTGAATGTATTGGCGCTTTTTGCCGTGCCCGCGACCATCGAAGGTGATCCGATTGATGCAACAGTCTCACTTGCCTCGTTGGTAGCTGAATTCGATGCCACTGTTGGTTTTGGTACTCCAATTCAAATAGCGGCTTTGCGCGAGGTACCAGTGCCGGTGACTTCGGCGATGAGCGTTAAGCACTTACCGCCGGCCGAGGGATGGCAAATGCCGATGCAGGCACTGGCCGGTGACCTCTTGGTGCATGTTGACACTGCGGTAGCCGAGTTCACGGCAAGGTCAGCAGGGCAAGCAGAAGCAGTGCAGCAATCCATTGCCGACGAAATCTGGGAGCGCCCCACCTGGGCAGCCCTACCCATGCGAGTACTCCATGCTGCGCAGCGCTTAGGCATGATGTCCAACGATCAATCGCGGGTTAGTGCTGCCACCTGCGGCCCCTGGAAGCGCCTGGCTACCGCCCGCGGGCAGGTATTCACCCGGACAAGTGGAGGCCGCACTGGCATTGGACTCCAGGTGGTTCGTTAGATATTTTGCATTGCCATTGCCGCGCCGCCTAGGTACTCCCAAAGCATGTCTTCAAGGTCTTGGGGCAGGTGTTGCTCATGCACGGCGTGCGCCATTAACTCCATCCACCGGTCGCGGGCGGCGACGTCAATCTGGTACGGCGCATGTCGCAGGCGAAGGCGGGGGTGGCCGCGCTCATCGCTATAGGTTTTTGGGCCGCCCCAGTACTGTTCGAGAAATAAACAAAGTCGACGCTCAGCTTCGGTGAGGTCATCGTCCGGGTACATCGGGCGCAGGATCGGGTCAACGGCTACTCGGCGATAGAAGTTGGCAACCAGCTCGGTGAAGAAAGTGCTGCCCCCCAGGGCCTCGTAGTGGGTGCGCGCGTCGTCTGTAACCGAGTTTTCCCCTGAACTCACGGCGTGATCAATGACTTGTCAAGTACTAAATTAGTATCCACAGCCGGACCGCCCGATTCGGCCTGTTCAATGATGTGTCGGGCCATCGGCGGGAACACGATCGCGTGGAATGGTGCGATAGACCACCAATAGATATGCCCGATCAGACTCTTGGGCCAGTAGACCGCGCGTTGGCGAAGTACCAAGCCACCGGCCGGGTCCTCGCGCACGGTGAACTCCAGCCAGGCGCGCCCGGGCATCTTCATCTCAGCGCGCAGCCTAAGCAACTTTGGTGGAATACGTTCTTCTACCCGCCAAAAATCCACCACATCACCAACCATCAAGGTGTCAGGGTTTCGGCGGCCCCTTCGCAGTCCAACGCCACCAATTAGTCGGTCGAAATTGCCGCGAATCTGCCACAGCAGGCGCGCGGAATACCAACCATGCACACCACCGATGCGATCAAGTGCCGCCCAAAGCGCCTCCGGTGAGGCTTGGGTTCGTAGTTCACGCACATCGGTGTGGAGTGAGCCGCCAGCCCACTCTGGGTCACTAGGTAATGGATCACTTGACCGGCCGGGAGTTGATGCACCGGACCACCGGGTGGCCACTTGGGCATCTTGAATCCGGGTGAGTGCACGTCCGACGGCATCCTCGAAGGTCAAAAGTCCATCCGGTGGATCGGGGATGAATTGCGCGATGTCGTGGTCTCGGCAAACCGAGGGGTGCCGCAGTGAGCGCACGAGCGGCTTGGCAATCGCCTTGGGTACCGGGGTGACGATATTGACCCAATGACTGGACAGCCGTGGGGAGAGCAAATTGATGGGCAAGATGATGCGCTTGGGTAACCCGGCAACCGCGGCGTAGCGCTGCATCATGTCCTGAAAACTCAGCACACCTGGGCCGCCAATATCAAATATGCGGCTGACTTCCGGTGGTAGTTCGGCACTGAGAACGAGATACCTCAGCACATCACGAATGGCAATCGGCTGGGTCTTCATTCGGACCCAACGCGCGGCGATCATCGCCGGCAAGCGCTCGGTCAGGTAGCGCAGCATTTCGAATGAGGCTGACCCCGAGCCGATGATGACAGCTGCGCGGAATTCGATTGTGGGTACCCCTGAATTTCGCAGCGCTTGGCCGACAAGCACCCTGGAACGCATATGCGGTGTCATCTTGCCCTGTGGGATTTCAGGGGCCAGCCCGCCGAGATAGATGATGCGCCCCACATTTTGCGCCGCGCAAGCGGTTGCGAAAACCTGTGCGATCGACTGCTCGGCCGCCTCAAGCTCGTGGCCTTCTTGCAGCGAATGGAGGAGGTAGTAGGCGACCTCGATGCCTTCCAGAGCGGCCGTGACCGCTACCGGGTCACCTGCGTCGCCAGCACAAATCTCGACCTGATTTGCCCACGGGATATCACGAAGTTTCTCCGGTGACCGGGCAAGCACCCGGACTTCATGGCCAGCTCCGAGTAGTTCACGTACTAGCCGTCCACCGACATATCCGGTGGCGCCGGTCACCAGGCAGCGTTTACTCATGGCTCTATTCTGGTGCCTGATGGGGTTCCCGGCATGTTGGAGGGAGGGCGCGCCAAAACCGGAATCACGATGCCGGCGCGATCGAACGCCAGTTTCATGCGCTCTCGGATAGCCCGCGCCAACGGGACCTGCTGTTCGGGCACGGCCTTTGCGGTAATTCGCAAGAACACGGCGTCACCGCTCATTGACTCAACGCCCGCGAACATGGGCTTACCCAGCAACATGTCGTCATAGGTTGGGTCTTCGTCCATGTCGATTGCGACGTTCTCAATGATGTCGCGCACCTTGTCGAGGTCGGCGTTATAAGCAACGGGGATATCGACAACAGCGAGTGTCCAGCCCTGTGATTTATTGGCTACACGCAGGATTTCACCGTTGCGCACGTACCAGACGATGCCCGAGAGATCACGAAGCCTGGTGTATCGAAGTGCTACCTCTTCAACCGTACCGATGGCAGGGCCGAGATCAACCACATCACCAACACCAAATTGGTCTTCTATGATTAGAAAAATCCCAGATAGGTAATCCTTGACCAAAGTTTGGGCTCCGAACCCAAGTGCAACACCAATTACTCCTGCACTTGCGAGCAGCGGGGCAATGTCAACTCCAAGTAGGGGGAGTGCGGTTAGTAGTGCGATGACCCAAACCGTGATGCTGACCACGCTAGTAAGCAGTGATCCGATCGCCGCCGCTCGTTGCTCAGTGCGCTGGTTAAGTAAGACATCACTTAACTCCGCGGTGCGCATCGTTCGCCGACTGTCTTCAAGGCGATCGCGTCGCGCTCGTTCGGTGGTGCGGCGAACAACTCGACGAATTGCCCAAAGCAGAACTATTTGGGCAATAAGTGCGACGACCAAGATCGTCACAAATTGCAGGGGGTTGCCTGTTAGCCAATCCCGGGCAGCCTCCCACCAGGTTTGGTCTTTTGCCAAGATTGCTATTACCGAGGGCATTACTTAAGGCCTGTCCACTTGGCGAGAAATGCCAGAGTATCGGCCGACTCTTCAACCGACTTCGACATGGACCTCGCGCCGTGCCCGACATCACCTTCGGTTCGAAGCAGGATCGGTCGATCACCGCTGGTTGCGTGTTGGGTCGCCGCGCACATCTTGCGCCCGTGCATTGGATCAGTACGGGTGTCATTGTCGAACACCGCGAACATAGTGGCCGGGTAGTCGGTGCCTTCAGTGACCCGGTGATACGGCGAGTAGTTGATGAGCCAGCCGAATTGCTCGGCATCTTCGGGGTCGCCGTACTCAACTGTCCAGGTTGGCCCGAGCTCAGAGGTGGTGTACCTGATCATGTCGAGAAGTGGTGCGACGCAAACTACCGCGTTGAAAAGTTCGGGCCGCTGGGTCATGGCCGCGCCCACAAGCAGCCCACCATTTGAGCCGCCGTAGATACCCAGTTGTGTAGGTGTGGTCCAGCCTTCGGCGATCAGGTACTCGGCTGCAGCATGGAAGTCATCAAAAACATTCTGCTTCCGCGTCAAATTCCCCGCCAAATGCCACTCCTCACCATACTCACCACCACCGCGTATGTTCGCGACGACGTAGATGCCACCGCGATCAAACCACAGGCGATGCTCGAAGTTGAAAGTCGGCCTCATGCTGTGCCCATAGCCGCCGTAGGCGTAGAGCAGCGTCGGATTGCTGCCATCGAGCTTCGTCCCTTTGCGACGCAGGATGTTGACCGGCACCTTGGTGCCGTCCTTGCTGATCGCGAAGTCACGCACGGCCTCAATGTCGCTGAAATCGACGGGCGAGGTGTTGAAGAGCGAGGTCTTCTTCACGCTCATATCGGCAGGATCGTAAAGCATCCATGCAGCCGGTGCGACGAAGCTCGTTTGACGAAACAGAATGCGATCTCCTGCCACA
>JBAXHK010000122.1:0-5300 GCA_037138935.1 Actinomycetes bacterium | reverse complement strand
ACCCTCGGCGCAAAGATCATGCTGTCTGATGCGACCAGGCCAGGTGAGTAACCGGTGACGATGGCTACTTTGCCTTCCAACTTTCCCATAACGGCCCCCCGCCGAAGTCCCGATATCCCCTGCAACATAAAGCTTTTTTCTGCCTGGTGTAATGGGGCTTTGGCCATAACCACTCATGACCACTCATAACCAAAATACTCAGTGGAAGTGGTCGCAAGCGAAAATTTATCCAACATCGCGGCCCATTCTTTGGTGGTCGATGTGCTGGCGTGACAAATGTTAAACGTGGTGCAACAAATAAAAATATTTTTAAAATATTTTTGGATTTGACTTGCGTGTTGACTTGCACACTGTTAGAAATAACCCACTGAGCCGAAAGGCGAAGGTCAGATCGAAGAATGACAGCCGAACCGAAGGCTAGACCTAAGGGAACTCCGCGTGCTGGCGGAGTTGGTTGCAGGAAGCGATGTGAGAGGTCGGAATAGATCGACTGGTGAACCGGCAACGGGGATCGAGCGCAGCGGATCGGCACACGCAGGCGCCCCGAGAAATCGGGCAGAAGACAGAAGACCTCAAGGAAAGGCCCCTCGAACTCATACTTCGAGGGGCCTTTTCAATATTACGGGCAAAACCCGCCAACAGGCTGCAGCGCCACACCAACGAGCCCCACCAACGAGCCACACCAACGAGCCACACCAGTTTGACCTGCTCGTTCCGTCACCGACGGGGCTTATACCTGCTCGTTCCGTCATTTCGGAGCCCTTTTTTGACGGTTTCAGCAGGTACCAGGAGTGAGCAGCAGAAAACCCTCGTCCGAACTCACCGAGAGGGCTTATACCTGCTCGTTCCGTCACCGACGGGGCTTATACCTGCTCGTTCCGTCATCGACGGGGCCTATACCTGCTCGTTCCGTCATTTCGGAGCCCCTTTTTGACGGTTCCAGCAGGTACAAGGATCGAGCGGCAGGGACCAGTCGGTGAGCCGCTGGGACCCGGATCGAGCAGCCGGGAGCAGTCGGTGAGCGGCAGGGAGCAGTCGGTGAGCAGCTGGGACCAGGATCGAGCGGCAGGTTTAAGGATGGGGGTGCTGGTACCAGTCGGTGAGCCGCTGGAAGCCCTCGTCCAAACTCACCGCGGGTGCCCAATTAAGGCTCACCCGGGTTTGGCGCTGATCGAACCAATGCGCGGTGGCCAGTTGTTCAGCCAGGAAGCCGGTGAGGGGCGGCTCGCTGTCGCGCACCTGCCAAATCCGCTCCGCGACTCGGCCCGCCCCATAAGCCGCAGCGAACGGCACACTTCGATCGGGCGCCGATAAGCCGGCCGCCCGCGTAATGCGGGTCAGCAGCTCAGCCACCGTTCTCGGTTCACCATTTGTCACGACGAGAGCTCGCCCACGGACAATGGGGTCAGTTGCGCGCTCTACCGCGGCAACCAGCGCCGATGCCGCATTGTCGATGTAAGTCGTATCAATAAGTGCCACACCGTGATCGATCAAGAACAATCGGCCGGCCCGGGCTCGCGTGACAATGCGTCCGATTAATTGCTCATCACCGGGCCCCCACACTAGATGCGGGCGAATGGCAACGACGGCAAAGTCTGGGTTCTCGCTTGCCAGCACCAGCAGCTCCGCGGTTGCTTTAGTTCTGGCATATGCACCGCGTGCGGCCAGTGGGTCCGCCGGCAGCGCACCATCGCCAATTATTGGAGCCCCCGAATGCGCCACCGATGGTGAGGAAACATAGATAAAACGTTCAGCACCCGCAGCCTTTGCAACTTGGATGGCAAGTTTCGTACCTTCGATGTTGACCCGTTCGAACTCAGCCACTGCTCCAGTGATTGAAACCTTTGCTGCCAGATGCACCACGGCTTGAACGCCAACCATCGCACGGGTTAGCGCTTCGACGTCAGTGATATCTCCCCTGACTTCGTCACATGGCAAGCCACTTGCCCGCCGCTGAAACACCACCACTTCGTGGCCTCGGCTCGCTATCGCGCGCGCAGTAGCAGCACCCAGCAAACCGCTAGCTCCGGTAACGAGAACGCGCATTACCGGTGCCCGGCCAATATCGAATCAGCCCAGTTGCTCAATTCCGCCCGATTAATTTTTGAATTGTGCCGAATATCAACGGGCAACTCGTTTCGTACAAGCACCGCTGCAATAGCAAACTCAGGGACTTGCTCGCGCACCAGTTGCGCTCGGTCAAAATCCAACAGCCCATGAGCAATATTTTCCGGTGAGGTGATGACGATAATTAACTGTTGATTACCGGCCGGACCAATCCCTACCGCAGCCGCCCACTGCACAAATGGCAATTGCTGAATCCGTTGCTCAATCCCTACCGGGGTGACCGGGCCACCAGCGGTAACAATCAGGTGGGCCATGCGCCCCTCGACCCAGAGCCTGCCACTTGCGTCCAAATGGCCTACGTCACCGGTGCGGTGCCAACCAAGGTCGCGAGAGGCCAAATCATTTGTGGCCCACAGTCGGTCGTACCGATCACGCATGTGACCTGCTTTAACGCATATTTCACCGGTCACGCCAGCCTGCGAAGTCAGGGCACCTCCTGCCCTTCCTTCAGTGTCGAGAGCACTGATCATGATTTCAACCCCGCCCACCGGCGAACCGACCAGAACTCCATTGATCTCAGTAGCCATTGCGATTTCAGGAAGACTGACTTCACTAACCGGGAGCACTTCGGTCATCCCGTAGGGCGTCCGAATATCTGCACTCGGTACCAACTGTTGAATTTGATGGAGTAACTGCACGGGCACCGGTGCCCCTGCCGCCAGCACCAACCTCAGTGAATCAAAACTTTGTCGCTGGCTCGGCGACAAATCACCTGCCGTTGCAATCACATTGGTGAGCGCCGCGGGTGAGGCCCAAAGTAAAGTGCCATCGACCGCAGCAGTTGCATCAGCCAATGCCGCGGCTTGCAAAGTGCGCGGCTTGGTGACATCCCTATCGGGTATTACCGATGCCACCCCCAGCGTTGGCCCAAAAACCGCCCACGGCGCAAACGCCGCAACAATCGCATCACTCGAAGTCCTCGCATAATGCTGGCGGAGCACATCGCGGGTGCCGGCCACCTGCGATTGCCGATAGACAACTCCCTTGGCCGGACCGGTAGCCCCGGACGTGAACACCACAACCGCGTCAGCTGATTCGGCCGGCTCCGGTGGCATTGGCGCTTCAATTTTCGCGATCTCAGCCAGACTTTTTACCGAGCAGCGCAGTCCGCGGATGCGCACGGTACGTGCCAGTGCAAGGCCCGGCGTGATTGCGATCACGTGATCAGGTGCCGCACCGCGAAGTGCCCGGCGCATCCCCTTTACCCCTAACCCAGCATCCGCGATGACGACACATGCGCCAATGCGCCAGCACGCGTAGACCGTCGCTATCAAGTCGGCCCCGGGTGGGATGAGCAGTGATACTCGATCACCGGGTTTCACTCCGCGCGCATGTAGGCCAGCGGCCAATTGATCTACGGTGTCAGCGAGTCGGCGCCAAGTAACTCGACGGCCCGCACCCGACATCTCAACAAGTGCGGTGGCACTCGGGGTGCGTTCAGCCCTCTCATGCAACCCATCCCAGAGTCTGGTTCGACGTGGAGGATGTGGTGCGGCGGCAGCCACCGGCGCCGAGTTCTCCTGGTGGCCGCGTTCCAGCCCTGATACCCAGCGCAGTAGATCAGGAAATACTCGCTCGTCATCCTCACTCACCAGGTGCCTTGCGCCCTCATAGCGATGAACATCAGCATGCGGGACCCGCGCCATTAAGTCACCCAGATAAAGATCACTAAAAACGGGGTCACCCGGACCCCAGAGCAGCAACATCGGCACTGCAGCGAAGTTGGCCATGTTCGACGCAATCACATCAAGGGTTCCGGCACTTGGATGGCCAGGCTCTAGCGGAATGTCTGCGACGAATGCCCCGATCGCGGCGCGCCGAGCCGTTGACGCATACGGCGCCCGGAAAGCCTTTGCCGTCTGCTTACTCATCCTCGACCCACTCAAGGCTGTGGTCCCACGTAAGAATGCAGTTGTGCGCACCGTATTAAATTCTAATAACGGACCACTTCGAGCCACCCGAATCAACGTCGGCGCGCTGGCCCCGACAGGTTGGTGAACCGCGGTATTGAGTAGGACCACACCCGCCAACTGCTCTAGGTGATTTTGGGCCCAGCCCAGTGAAATTGGGCCACCCCAGTCATGCGCAACCGTTACCACCGGACCGGTAATACCAAGTTGTTCAGTCAGTGCGCCTAGGTCAGCAATACGATTTGCTAACCGCCGCGTGGTTCCGGTGCGTTCAGAAAAACCCATCTCTAGTTGATCAACCGCCACCACGCGGACGTCAGGCGGTGCCAGCTCCACCAATCTTCTCCATAGATACGACCAGGTCGGGTTGCCATGGATGCACAGCAAAGTTAAGCGCGCGTTCTGATCTGAGCGCTGCGCGTATGAGTCAAGGAGATGCCAGGTGCAAATTCGCCCGGAGTGATCGGGTGCATCAACTAGACGCGACCAAGATCGCTCTAGGCCGGGCAGATCGGCCGGCGGTAAAGTCGCCGGCGCGAGTGAGTTCACCAAGAAATTTCGATTACTGCTGCATTCAGGCCGGAGCCAATGCCCATGCAAGCAATACGTTGCCCCGCAACTAAATCAGCGGCAAAATGCGCAAGCGTAAATGGAACCGAAGCCGGCCCAACATTGCCGCGCGTTGGAAATGTCACGGGTACTTTGGTCTTGTCAATTCCAAGAGCTTCAACAATTGACGCGGTATGCACTTGCGACACCTGATGGATGATGTAGCAATCAAGGTCTTTCCAGTCAAAAACCTCGGTCGCTTCAGCCCAAGCTTCACTGGCAAGTGCTACGCCTGCCTCAAGTAGGCCGCGAGCGTCGGTGCTCATCCCATTAATATCGCCAACGCACAACTTATTGTGCTCGGTTGCCGCGCGCGATACCCCGCCGACAAATCGATGGCCCTCGGGATGCTCACTGGCCCTACCCAAGACCATGGCCGCTCCGCCGGACCCAAGGGTAAGAGTCGCAAAGTTTGCTAGTAAATCCTCCTTGGTGGTGCCAGGCTCCTGCAGTCGGGTGCTTGTCGACTCTTGTGGGCGCCGACATCCTTCACCATCGACAATCAACGCATAATCAATTTGGCCGGAGTCAATGAACATTGCCGCTAGTTGCATGCCGTTGATGAATCCAAGGCAAGCATTAGACAAATCAAAGTTCAAGCAAGCCGAGCTCAACCCCAACTGCGCGTGCACATCGACCGCGGCGCTCGGCTCG
>JBAXHK010000121.1:0-5309 GCA_037138935.1 Actinomycetes bacterium | reverse complement strand
GCACTTGAAGCGGCCGAGCGCACAGTTAATTCGATCTTAGACTTTCCTCGGTAAGTGCTTCCGTTTAAATCGACTGAGACCAAGGCTTAATAAAGTGAACCACATGTGAATTGCGGAAAGGCGTGTGAGACCCAGAAAGAATGAATGCTGACTCGAAGTAACGTTTCGCTTGAGGTTTGGGTGGGGCCTGGTCGGGGACTAATTTGGATCCTGCCGCTCACCTTGGATAGAAGCCCGCTCTTAATTCGCCTTTTTGATGGAGGTAAATGGCATGACGAATGTGAACGAGCAACAGCTGCAGTTGGTGGAGAGCACCCTTACCACCGCATTGCTGGCGTGGTCGGCGACGAGTGTGGCGGTCGGAACGATCGTGGCCCTAGTGGGCCGCAAGGCCCAAAATGATGATCTGGTTGGCTTTGGCCGGCAGACTGCCGCCTGGGGTGCCGTTGATGCCTTGATCGCTGGCGCCGGTGTTCTGAGCAGGCGTCGCCGCGGTCCGCTCTGCGATTAAGAAGCTGCGAAAAAGGCTGGCTCGCTGCGCAAGCTACTTCTGGTAAATGCGGTAGCAGACGTCGGTTATATGGCCGGCGGTCTTCTGCTAATTGCTCGGGGCGAAGGTGGGCAAAGGAAGTTACGGATGGGAGCCGGGGATGGTGCTGCGGTTGTAGTTCAGGGCGCATTTCTCCTGGTGCTGGATCTCACCCAAGCTCAAAGGGTGAGGTAAGGGTTTAGATGAAGAGCACCTCGGAGGCTTTACGCAACCCGAACCTGATTCAGTCAATGTGACGTTGCGCCGGTCATCGGCAGGCATGGACAATAGCGGCATGAAACGCCGTCGCCTGTGGATCAACCTGGCCCTCGTCTTAGCAATTGTCCTAGTTTTGGGTGCGATCGTGGGCATCGCACTACGGCCCGAGGGGGCCTCTGCTCCAGCCCGCACTGCCACAGTGGTTTCGGCTACGGTCTCATCAACGGTAACAGCGAGCGGATCGGTTGAAAGCGCCGGCGACATCAACTTGGCATTTACGACACCGGGGATAGTCACGAGTATTGAGGTGGCGGCAGGCGATTCAGTAAACCAGGGTCAGGTGCTCGCAACTATCAATCAGACCACTGCAACACAACAGCTTTCTGCAGCACAGGCGACCCTTTCCCAAGCGCTGAGTTCGGCATCGACTTCAAGTTCTTCGGTTTCTAATGCCCAGGTGCAACTGAAGTTAACAAGTGATGCGGCGGCAGCCTCCAATGACAGTCTCAAGGCCGCGGTATTGCAGGCACGGTCCAATCTGTCGGCGGCTGAAAAGTTGTGGACGGACGCGTGCGTTAATCCAGATGATGCAACCTGCCCTAACGCGTCGGCAGCAGAAGCAATTCGCTCTGCACAAAACGGAGTGAAGAGCGCCCAAATCAATTACGACGCGGCCGTGACGGCGGCGGCGAATGCAGCCACGGCATATGACCTAGCGGTGAATCAAGCTGCCGAAACGCTCACTCAGACCAAGTCGGTTGGCTCAACGACTTGTACTGCATATGGCGCGAGTTCGGTGAACTGCGCTTCTGCTACAAGCACCACCCTTAGTGCCCAACATGCCTATGACTCTGCAGTAGCTACGCAAACCCAAAGTAAGCAGGCAGATAGCCAGACTGTCCAGAAGTCAGCGATGGCCTTATCAACGGCGAACGTGACCCTTCGCAAAGCGATCGCCGATCAATCGAAACTGGGCTCTGATTCAGTGCGCACAGCGAGCCAGGCACTCACCAATGCGGTGAATGCGCAAGAGAAGGGCAAAATTGCCAATGCTCAGTCGGTGCAGAGCGCCCAGAATTTGCTGACCAATGCTCAGGCGGCAATTTTGACACTAGGTGCTGGCGATACGGCGGCAGCGCCGACCGTAGCTCAGGCGGCGATTGATTCTGCCAAGGCGGCGGTGGCGGTGGCGCAACGGGCTTTGGCTGACACCACCTTGGTGGCCCCGGTAGCTGGCACTATCGGCTCGGTAAACATCACGGCTGGTGAGATTTCAACAAGTGGGGCCACAACTTCGGGAGGTTCAGCGGCAATAACCGTGATACCAGATGGCCTATTCACCGTCTCGGCAGACTTCGCTGAAACCGATGCGGCTCAAGTTACCGAGGGTGATTTGGCGGCTGTCACTTTCCCCGCGATATCTGGCGCATTAACGACGGGGGTAGTGCTAGCTGTTGATCCGATGGCAACTACGTCAGCATCGAGCAGCCTGGTGGTATTCAGTGTCAAGGTCAGCATGGATTCGGTGCCTGCCGGAGTTCAGCCTGGAATGTCTGCATCGATATCGATTACCACCGACGAAGTCAGCGATGTATTAGCCGTGCCACAAAGTGCCATAGCGACCATCGGTGAGGTGAGTGCCGTCGAAGTGTTACAGCCCGACAACACCTCTCTCACCGCCGAAGTCACACTTGGGCTTAAAGGTGATTCGCTAACCGAGATCACCAGCGGGGTGACCGCGGGTCAGATCTTGGTAATTCCGACCGGTGGCACTTCAGTGTTCCCGACCGGCGGGGTTCCTGGCGGCGGCGGCCCATTTAGCCGCCCTCGGAACTGACTCCCATGATCCCGGTCCTTGAGTTAGTCGACATCACGAAGGTTTACGGAGATGGAGATTCCATCGTGCGTGCCCTCGACGGAGTTTCACTCACCGTAAACACGGGCGACTATTTAGCGATTATGGGTGCCTCAGGTTCTGGTAAGTCAACTTTGATGAACATCATCGGCGCCCTTGATGTGGCAACGGCAGGGCAGTACCACCTTGATGGAATTGATATCAACACCTTGGATGAAGACGCACTGTCAATTGTGCGAAATCGCAAGATCGGATTCATCTTCCAGTCGTTTAATTTGATCCCCAGAACCACGGCACTCGCAAACGTCGAATTGCCCCTTTCTTACCGCGGTGTAAAACGCGGGGAGCGGCGCGAGCGCGCGAAGGAGGCGTTGGCGGCCGTGGGGCTGAGCGATCGAATGCACCACAGGCCTAATGAACTCTCAGGTGGTCAGCAGCAGCGGGTGGCGGTGGCACGCGCATTAGTAGCGAAACCCTCCTTATTACTCGCTGATGAGCCGAGCGGTAACTTGGACTCTCGGGCAACGGCTGACGTTTTGAAATTGCTGGATGAGATGCATGACCAGGGCCGCACCATCGTGATGATTACCCACGAGACCGAAGTAGCCCAGCATGCCGATCGCGTAATTGTGTTAATGGATGGCCGGATTTCTGAGGATCGGCTTAACAGGTGAACCTCCTCGAATCTTTCCGCAGCGGGCTTCAGGCGATCTTGGCCAATCGGCTTCGATCCGGGCTAACGATGCTGGGCATCATGATTGGCGTTGCGGCGGTCATCGTGCTGGTGGCATTTGGGCAGGGCGCCTCAAATGCTGTCACCGGAAGCATTGAAGGGTTGGGCACCAATTTGATTACCGTCTTTCCTGGGACGGCGGGCGGTTCTCAGGCTGATGCAAATCTCGCGGTGAAAGGCCTCACCGTTGATGATGCGGTGGCATTAAATGATCAAGTGCTGTCGCCGGATATCAGCGCAGCGGCGCCCACTAAGAGGGCACGCGTGACATGCACCTTTGGGGCATTAAGTCACAGCACGGCGATGGTCGGAAGTTGGCCGGCCTACTTCGAAATTTCTAACTCGGCAGTCTCAGAAGGCGGCTACTTCACTAATGCCGATGAAGTTGATGGCCGTCGGGTTGCGGTGATTGGCAAGACCGTGGCCGATGACTTATTTACGGATACTGACCCAATAGGTAAGGAGATGATTTGCAATGGGGTCCCGTTCACGGTTCTAGGAGTGCTGGTAGAAAAGGGAGCTTCTGGATTCGGTGATCAAGACGACACGATCATTGCTCCGCTCACGACCGTTCGAAATCACCTAACCGGTAATGGCAGCCTCGACACCATCGCGGTGCAGGCATCCTCATCACAAACGCAGGCGCAGGCCCAAGTGCAACTAACCTCGGTACTTGATGACCGCCATGGTGTTGATGAGGCAACGAGGGATTACCAGATTTTTAATCAAGCGAGCCTACTAGCCACGGTGAATCAAGCGGTTGGTATTTTCACAGCTTTATTAGGCGCTGTTGCAGGCATTAGTTTGCTGGTCGGTGGCATCGGTATCACGAACATCATGTTGGTGTCTGTTACTGAGCGCACCCGTGAAATCGGTATCCGTAAGGCGATCGGAGCAAGTAGGCGGGTGATATTGCTGCAGTTCCTAATTGAGTCAACAGTGTTATCGCTGATCGGAGCCTTCTTCGGGCTAGTACTCGCATTTCTAGTTACTCGGGTAGAAGTAGCAGGTATTCAACCGACGATCGTCCCAGCATCTGTGCTTGGCGCATTCGCCATCTCCGTTGGTATCGGATTGTTCTTCGGCAGTTACCCGGCTAACCGCGCTGCATCACTTAGACCCATTGAGGCACTTCGCCATGAATAGCGACAAGACGATGAGGGAGAAATCATGAGCGACGAAAACTTGAACGAGCTACTTGCTAAGCGTGCGCCCAAGAAACGGTCCAAGCTCACGACCGCGTTAGCGGCCTTCTTGATCTTACTTATCGGGATATTTATCGGTGCCACCATAGGTAAAGTGGCAGCCACCAGCCCGGCCGTCGCTCCAACACCGGTCAATGCACCCCCCACACCACCGATGGCCCAGTAGCACCCAAAGGCCAATTAGCGGGGAGATTTCCTAAATGGCTTTTCGATCTTGCACCGCAATGGCGAAATAGTGAAAAGTGAGGACATCCCCACATTTTTTGGTATCTGCTGAAGATAAATCGCGAAAAACGCTTGCTCGTGGCACCGCTTGGCCCAGGAAAAGCTACGCTGATTTTAAACGTCAATGAAAGGGTGCCCAAATGCTAGTTTCTGATTTTTCGCCGCGGAGAACACGCGGCCGATTCATCTCGCTAGTTGCCACAGCTGCTCTCGCCGTAGGAGTATTGGGCCTAGGGGCCGCTCCTGCATCGGCAGCCAATGGCTGCACCCTCACTGGAGCGGCCAGCGGTACAGTTGGTGTCGCGCAAAATTTGACTTTCGCCGGTTGCTTAGGTGCCACGACACTAACCGCCACTTATCCTGGCGCAAATAATCTGGTATTAACTTCATCGATTTCCGTAAACGCAAGTGGAGCAGGAACTCACTCGTGGACTCCGCAAAACTCCGGAGTCGCAAACCTCTCCTTAAATGCATCAAACGATAATGGCGGAATCCTTGCCTCCGTAAACATCACCGGTGGTGGCTCGACAGTATGTAGCACAA
>JBAXHK010000120.1:0-5330 GCA_037138935.1 Actinomycetes bacterium | reverse complement strand
AAAAGACTCATCAGGTCCGGCGGCTTGGTTTAATCAACAAGCCCCGGTTTACATCGGGGCTTCGTTCGACAAGGAGGTGGTGCCCGTAAATAACCTGAACTTCGCTATCACGGGTGAACTGACGCTCAACGGCGACACGTACCTCATCGCTCTGGGTCAGGGGAACGAAGGCGGTGGCCAGAGCCCGTGGTGGCTCGGGGGCAAAGGGGGCTTCGTCCAAGAGAACCAGGGGAGCACCTTGAAAACCCCGGACGGGAAGTATGTCTTCCTATCCCCCGAGGCAGATGATGCTTTCGACATTTACTGCGGCGAAATCCCGACTAGTGCGGAAGGCAACAACTAATCATGCATATCCCGAGTCGAACCGAACTTGGCGCATTCGGTTTGGTAACGCAACGATCTGCACTTGCACTGCTAGCGGTTGTGATGGGCGTCGTCGTCCTGACGGCCTGCTCGTCCCCCACGACCCAAGGCCAAACCCAAACCCAAGCCCAAGCCAAAGGCGGAGCGCAGGACGAGTTTGACAAGTATGGCTGCACAAAAACATCTGGTGGCGCAGACTGCCGGAAGGCTGGACCTTTCACGGACCGAACTTTTGAAGGCTCAGACTTTTCCAATGCGAACTTTACCGGGGTGGATTTTTCTGGCTCCACTTTCAAAGATGTAAAATTCATTGGCACGCTGCTACAGGGTGCGAAATTCTCCAACGCCCGTTTTGACAACGTGATATTTGCTGAGGCAGCTCTCGGTTCAAGTGATTTTACCGGGGTGCAATGTAATAACTGTTTTTTCCAGGACTTGAAAGGTGGCCGTGCAGCCAACTTTACGGGGGCGGTACTGGACAAAGCCAGATTCTACGGTGATGAGCAATTTGGAGGCGATGCAGTGTTCGCCGAGACTTCCTTACAAGGTACCAAGTTTGAAGGAGGCGGCTGGGAGAACGTGCAATTTACCGGATTAAAGAACGTGGCTGACGCTGACTTTTCCGGGACCGATGCTGACGTGGAGTGGAAACTCACGTTGGAGAACCGGAAAACACCGTGGGAGGGGATGACTTGCCCTAATGGAAACAAGGCATCGGACGTTACCGGAGAGGACTGGAACGTGCGGGTAACCTGCTAACCGGGTACTCAAGATCGTGCGGGCCAAGTGCCGTAACCCCCATGTGCGCTTAGAGTGTGAAGCGATGGCAGGGCGATTCGTCACACTTTGGCGGTGACGTAGTTTGCGCTACTTACACCACGGGCCCGCAGCAACTCATGGCCATTGACACGGCTGGGCGTGATGTACTGCCAGGGGAAGTTAGGCACGATTGTCTCGATCGCAGTTCATCCCGGGACTTTATGTGACTGGGGATTCTGGTAGACCTTGAGTTAGTTGACGTATCAACTCTCGAGGCGCGGAGAAAACGCAAAGCTGCGCTCCTTGGGTTGCGTGCACCGCAAGATCCGCTCACAAACAGCCACTTCTGCACCCCCCTCTGCACCCACCTCGGGGTGCAAGCCTGCACCTCCATCGCAGACTTTCACCCGACGGTCTGGCAATCTAAGGCTGCGAAGATCGCAAGCGTGCTCGGCCACGCTACTGCTGAACATCTCGAGCCAGAATGAAGACCGGAATCACTGCTTCTCGGATCACTTTGATCGTAACGGCGATGCTAGGAGCCGAGAGTTGATTGCGTGTGGTGAATGCGCCGTGGTAAATTTGGCGAATGCGCGCCCGCTGAATGGAGCTTCCCGTGGAACTCAATCGCCGTCGACTCCTGGGCTTGTCCTGTATCGCAGTTGCTACTGCGGCGGTGGTCCCCCTCAGTGCTGGTTGCGCGTTCATTCGAGACGACGACGGACTGTCGGCGCTGGCCGCCGATTTCGACGGATCAATCCTGCTCCCAAACGACCCCGGCTTTGCGCTGGCCGCCTGGCCGAATACTGCGAATTACGCCGATGTGATTCCCAAGGCCGTGGCCATCTGCGCCAGCACCGCGGACATTCGCCGGTGCATCACGTGGGTGCGAGACACCGGGTCGTTGTTTGCGATCCGCTCCGGGGGCCACAATTATGCAGGGTTCTCAACGACAGCCGGGCTACTCGTCGACGTCCGATACCTGAATGCGGTTACCTTCGACCCCGCCACCGGACTCGTCCAGATCTCTGCCGGAGCGAATAATCAGGAGGTGGCGGATTGCCTTCGTCCGTTTGGGGTGTCGTACCCGGGAGGACGATGCCCCACCGTCGGGATAGGCGGCCTCGTCCTAGGAGGCGGTTGGGGCTTTTCCTCTACGCGCCACGGGGCCACATGCGATTCGCTGGTCGCCACCGACGTCGTGCTCGCCGATGCCTCGATCGTCACCGCCTCTCCTGAAAAGAACGCCGATCTATTCTGGGGCTTAAGAGGCGCCGCTGGTGGAAATATCGGCGTCAATGCCGCGCTCTCCCTCAAGACCTACGCAGCCCCCGGCGTGACGGTGTTCAACCTAAGCTGGCCTGCGGTCAAGCATGTGGAGCTGATGGATGCGCTCCAGACCCTGCAGATCGATCACCCCAAGGACCTGTCGACGCGCTCGAAGATCGTCATGACCACCGCCACGGCCAAGCCGGCACTTGATCAGTTGCGCGTGACCACGACCGGGCTCTACTGGGGGTCCAAGGCCGATTTCATTGAGATACTTCAGCCTGTGCTGGCCGTCGCCAAGCCAGCCCCAGTCAGTGACCAGACCGGCGTGCTCCGCACCGAGCGACGGGGGGCGGTGCACACTGACGGCGACATCCTTGAACTGACTTACTGGGAGGGCCGGGACTTCCTCGCTACCGCTGACCCGCATGGCCTATTCGTTTCGAAGAGCAGCTTCCTGGGGGAACGAATGAGCCTCGAGGGCCTTAGCGAGATGGTCTCCTGGATGAGGCGCTGGCCTGGATGCTCCCTGGCCCAGTTGAACATGGGGCTGTTCTTCGCCTTCGGCGGTGCCGTCCGCGACCTCCCTACCGATGCCATGGCCTATGTCCACCGGAATTCAAACTTCATGTTCCAGATTGAGCCGGAATGGACACCAATGGACTCTCCCGAGACCGTAGCCTCCATCACCTCCTGGCTCGACGATTACTTCGCGGCGATGCAGCCTTATGTACTTGCGGAGTCGTACCAGAATTTCCCCGACCGAACCCTCGTCGACTTCGCAAGCGCCTACTACGGCAAGAACCTTCCTCGGCTCCAATCAGTCAAACGCGCATACGATCCGGAGAACCTCTTCTCGTTCCCCCAGAGCATCCCGCTCTAGCGCCCTTCGTCATGGGGAAGTGCACCGACTTCCCGACCGGTGCCGTCCAGGCTCATTCCATCACGACCCAGGGCGGTTCAAATCCGCCTGCGCCACAGACGCACCCACCAACGCCCCAGCGGTCACCACCAACAGCAAGGCAGCAAACGGTGCAATATCCGCACCCATCTGCTCATCAAAACGAGCAATCTCAACGGCCGCTTCATCCACCGCTGCCGACAACTCCCCCGACACCGGCACCTCAAGCCCAGCAATCTGAGTCGGGATCGCTGCCAGATAGGGGCCTTGATGCGTGCGGATCTCATTGCGCGAGGCCGCACCCTGCTCAACCTTCGACACCCACGCCAGCAACCCATCGATCGCATCGACCGTCGGCACACTCATTTAAGTCTCTCCTTGCTTATCGTCACGATAAACGTAACTTTGAACAAGTAAATACTCACCCATCAAGGCCGGCTATGCTATCGAGCCAAATTGCGAGGTACCGGAGCCAAGCGAATTACGTGAGGCACCCAGCCCCATCTAAGGTGATCAACGTGCACAACGCGAACAACATGGGCATTTTGGCCATTGATGCCGGCACCACCGGTGTTACCGCGCTCGTGGTGTCAACCGCCGGCCAAATCGTGGCCCAGGGGTATTCCGAATTCCCGCAGTACTTTCCGGCCGATGGCCAGGTAGAACATGACCTCGGTGAAATCTGGTCGGCCACCTTGACCGCCAGCCGCGCGGCCCTAGCGAAAACCGACCTGACCGTCGGGGCAATCGGTGTCACTAATCAGCGCGAGACCATCTGCTTTTGGGACCGTGAGACCTTGGGTGCGGCGCGCCGGGCAATTGTTTGGCAGGACCGTCGAACCGCCGAAATGTGCGAGCAACTTCGCCGCGCCGGCCACGAGCCCAAAGTCACCGAGTTGACCGGGCTCCGCCTGGACCCATATTTCTCGGCCACCAAACTCGCTTGGGTGCGCGAAAACGATCAGCAAACGTGGGCCCAGGTAATTAGTGGCCGGGTAGCGATCGGCACTATCGATAGTTATCTAATCGCGCGGATGACACGCGGCCTCCAACACGTTACCGATGCCACCAACGCCTCCCGCACCATGTTGTACAACCTCAACACCGGAACTTGGGATCGGTGGCTTTGCGAGCTTTTCGGGGTACCAATCGACGCCCTCCCTGAGATCGTCTCCTCATATGGCGTGATCGGCAATAGTGATGCGGCAAGTTTCCTTGGCATCACCGCTCCGATCGCTGGGATTGCCGGTGACCAGCAGGCCGCCCTTGTTGGACAAGCCGGATTCACCCCCGGAGCGGCCAAATGTACTTATGGAACCGGCTCGTTCTTGCTCGTTCACACCGGTGCCAAGCCTGCCGCGTCAACTCGGGGCCTGCTCACGACAGTTGCCTTGCAACATTTAGACGGTCGACGCGACTTCGCACTCGAAGGGTCGGTATTTGTCACCGGTGCGGCGGTGCAGTGGCTCCGCGATGGGCTCGGGATCATAAACAGTGCTGCCGAGGTTGAAGCCCTCGCGCGAAGTGTGCCCGATGCCGGTGGCGTTGTTTTTGTGCCGGCACTAACCGGCCTTGGTGCACCCGACTGGGATCCATCGGCGCGTGGGTTGATCATCGGCATCACCCGCGCTACCACAAAGGCCCATATTGCCAGAGCCACCCTGGATGCGATCGCCTACGAAGTTGTAGACCTTGTCGAGCTCATGCGAACCGAAGGCGGGGTGGATCTAAGCGTGTTGGCGGTCGACGGTGGGGCTGCCGCCAATGATTTGCTTTGCCAAATACAGGCCGACACCCTCGGCATCCCCGTCGACCGATCGGCGCAATTACAGACCACCGGACTCGGTGCCGCATTCTTGGCTGGGCTCGGTATCGGGGTATGGGATTCAACTGACGAACTGATTAACACCCGCCGTAGTTCGGGGATTTTCGTGCCGGGTGAAGTAAACCCAGAAGGCCACTCGAGGTGGCGTGCCGCCGTGCAACGAAGTATAAATTGGGCCAGCAACTAGGCGCCAGATTCAGCAACTGACTGCGA
>JBAXHK010000119.1:0-5343 GCA_037138935.1 Actinomycetes bacterium | reverse complement strand
GCCCACTTAGCGCAGCTGTGTTTTCGTTCTGCACCTTTACTAACCGGGTGCGCCATCCAACCGGAAGAATGACTGTAGTGAGGTCAACCCCGTCAATACTGAATCCATGCTCCCTCTCGAACGGTGACCACTCGCCGGCTACGCCTTCAATCGCGTCTGCGAGGCGAGCGGTTTCTTCATTGCTACTGGCGATCGGCAGGATGTCGCACTCGAGCGACATCGTGGCCTCGGCTGGTAGTTGGTTCTCGTCATAAGTTCCCAGGATCGCCTGTGAACCAACCACAATGACTTCTTGCTGCCTGATTATCTGGCAAGAGGTGCGGATTGCATGCTCGAGTTGACTGCGCTTCATTTATTTACCGCCGAAAGCACCTCTTGCCGCTTCGACTCAGCCAAGATTCCACCAAGCGGAGACACTTCACGCATCTGGATTGAATCGATGCTAATTGAGGTCATAACTTGACGGATCGCACGAAGGTCGTCGGCAGCAACGAGCGCGGCCCATCGATCTAAGTTCCGCAGGTGTGGCTGACCGCGTGTCGAGCCTCGAAACCGGTGTAGATTTTCGACAACAACTGGCCGCCAAACTTGCCAAGACTCCGGGCTCAATTCAAGCGCGAGTCGTTCGTGGAGTCGCCAACGGCGTTCACTTGACCGGTCCAACTCGACCCGCACGGACCTCCGCGTTACTTCAAGGCGGTGGCCCATGCACGACAGCAGCCGGTCGAGCATTTCGTCGCTTAAGTCGATTCGCCTATGCATCATCTGGCTCAAACTTGGCTGCTTCACACCGCTTAACTCCGCTAGCTTGGCCTGCGTGATACCGACATCGACCATTACTTGCTGCAGGATCTCGGCACGTTCCATGCGAAAAGCATAGCACACAATACTATGTTAGTTGAGTTCCAGCAGGGCCCTCAACTGCGAAGCATCATCAGCAATGGCAACCGCTCCGGCGTCGGTCAACTCCGCGCGCGACCCATAACCCCAAAGCACTCCGATGGTTGGAATGTTGAACGCTTTGGCCCCGAGCACATCATGGCTACGGTCACCGACCATATGGATGTCAGTGGCGGCTGGATCATCAATACCGAGTTCTTCAAGGGTGTGGGCGATGACGTCGGCCTTATGTTGGCGGGCACCATGCATTTCGGCGCCACCGATAAAGGTGAAATAGCCGTCAAGCCCAAAGTGGGTCAGAATGCGGGTGGCCGATTCAGTTGGCTTCGAAGTCGCGGTAGCGATAGTCGCGCCTTGTGCTTGGAGGTCGGCGAGAATTTCTGGCAGCCCCGGGTAGACGGCGTTTTCATACTCACCAACGTCGTGGTATCGCTCGCGATATTTGGCGATCATCCGCGTGCTCTCCGCTGGGGTTACCCCAAAATGATTGATGAAGGTGTCAACAAGTGGCGGGCCGAGAAAGCTGCGCATGGCATCGTCATCAGGGCCTTCCAGACCAATGTCAGCGAGGGCGTAGCGAATACAGGCGATAATGCCGGGCGCTGAGTCGGTAATGGTGCCGTCAAGGTCAAAGAGCACTACGCGCGAGTTGGTCACCGCGGCATCATGTCATGATCGAACATTGAGCCCACGTATGGGAACCTTGGCTGGTGTCAATCATGGTGGTGGCCCATCGCGGCTCGAATAAGGATGAACCGGAGCACAGTTTGGCCGCCTATTTGTTGGCCGTAGAGGAAGGTGCTGACGGGGTTGAGTGCGATGTTCGACTCACCGCGGATGGCACCTTGGTATGTGTTCACGACCGCAGGGTCAGCCGCACCAGTGATGGCCGCGGGGTAGTTTCGGCGCTGACCCTGCCCGAACTTGAGCTCCACGATTTCAGTGGCGGGCCGTCAGTTTGGCGTGATTTTGAAGACCCGCGGCCCGATGAGACAAGAAGTCAGATTTTGACGTTACGCACCATGTTGGCGACACTGCTTGACGCCTCACCAACTATCACCTTCTCGATCGAGACCAAGCACCCAACGCGTTACGGCGCCTACGTGGAGTCGTCCCTCGTCGAACTTCTTGAGTACTTCGGCTTACTGCGACCAGCGAAGGATAGATCATCACGGGTTCGCATGATGTCATTTAGTGCCTGGGCGTTACGTCGCATGCATCAGATGGCGCCGGGCACCCCGACGGTGCTCTTGATGGGTAACCTGCGCCTTTGGCGTAAGAGTGGTTGGCTGCCTCGTGAGGTTGACATCGCGGGCATCTCGATTGATGCGCTGCGCAAACACCCTGAGTATGTGGCGGTTGCGCACGCTAAAGACCATCAGGTACATGTCTGGACAGTTGATCAACCCGCTGATGTCGCGCTTTGCGCTGAGACCGGAGTCGATGCAATTATCAGTAATAAGCCTGCCATGGTGCGAGAGGTTTTGGGCATTGCGTAGATTTGCGCCATGGGTAAACAATCGAAGATGGCCAAGCAGGTAAAGCAGGCAACTGCCGATGGTGTGGCGGGCAAGAATGTCGATGCGGCGGATGTGCCAGTTGTCGGGCTGCGGGAGCCCTGCCCGTGCGGTTCGGGCCGCCGCTATAAGGCCTGCCACGGTAAATCTTCAGGCTCAGTTAGCACCCTGCGGGCCTTCGAAGGGTTCGCCTCTGAGTGCGACCTCATCGCCATGCGCGAACTCGTGCCGGCGGCCACCGCTCCTTTGACCTTGAACGATGGTTCTGGTCGCGTCGTAACAATTGCCTCGGTTTTGCCGATGGCATGGCCCGCTCTTGTGCGCGCCGATGGCACGATCATGTTGGGCTTGCAGGTGAACACCGACAACGGTGATGTCAGCTGCGATCTTGGCTCGGCATTGGCCCGCGCTTTGGAGACCGAACCCGGTAATCCGGTGCCACCAACTCGCGACATGGCGGGTGCACCCAGGCTGCAGGATTTAGTGGATGTTTCGGTGCCGCTGGCCATCAGCGTGCACGAAGGTTTTGACTTCTGGATCGATGGTGATGAAATGACAACGGAGATGAAAGAATCGTTGGAGCGGGCAAATTCATACGCCCACCCGACGACGCGACTTAAATCTGTGGAGGCGGCCTACTGGACCGAAATGGGGCCCAAGGAGCACCTTCGGTGGGTAATGCCGCAGGAGGAAGAACCACTACTGAATGCACTTTCACGCTTGCACGCGCGCGAAGAGACCTCCCTGGGTGAGAACACCCGTTTGGTAGGCATGTTCCGGGCCCAGGGCCTGATGGCTCCGGTTTGGGATTTACCACTGGGATTTGGTGCTGAGGCCTGCGAAGTGCCAGCGGCTAAGTTCGCTGAGCGTCTTGCCGCTGCACTGAAAGAGAGTACGACGCTTACGGATTCGGAGCGTCGGGCGCGGGCTGGTTTGACGACGCGTCAGGTGACTTTGCGCTAGCACTTTTACCCTGCTCGAGTAAATCGGTGGCTAACGTTGGCCACATTACCGGTGTCGGAGTATTGCGCGGTCCGGTCCAGGGGGCGGGTGTGGCATCTAGTCTGCGCAGCAACGCGTAGATCGGATACTCATAGATTGCTCGAGTCCGGCGAAACAACTCCCACGCTTCATCGATTTCAACCTCGATAGGGAAGTCAGATCTGCGCAGGATGTCAACGGCGTAATCAAACTCCGCGCGAGTAAGAGTCGAAATCATTTTTTCTGCACTTATGAAACTCCTGTAGCCAGTCTCAGCTAGCGCATTTGAAGTATCGGCCGCTGCGGCCTCGTGAACCGCGGCTATCTCGGCGTCGCGCGCCGGCACATTAAGTTGTTCAGCCCTGACTTGACTCCCACTCGTGGCCTTGCGCGCCCAAAGACTTCGAAACGGTAAATAATATAGTTTCGATCTCTTCGCTCCGAAGAATATGTATAGCGTCTGAATCGCCTCAGAACCATGCAGCAAGGTGACGTATGCGGGAGTGCGTGGCAAACTTTTGTTGAGTGCAACCACCAAAGCGCTGGCATCCATGGCGGTTAGTAGTGAAACCAGGAAATGTCTGGTGCCGCGACCGGATCGGACATACATCAACATCGGGTACGTGATGTGAGTCATTCGCAGTTTAGCCGCCCAAGGTGCCCACTTACCTAAATGTGTCGGCAGATCCGAGATTGATTTGGCTAGGGACATCCGCGAAAGCAGTTCAGGGCCCCAGGCGGGCTCACCCGCGTCGGTTCCCATAAGCGTCACTGGAACCTCGCGGTCGATGTAGGTCTGGTAGAGGGAGGGCAGGTATCCGATCATTAATGCGATCACTACCGGGCCCGTTATGGCGGCAAAGAAATCAAGCAGTGTCGCATTGCTACTGCCGTTGTCATAGGCAAAGCCCAATGTCAGCAAACTTGATCCGGATTGGACAATTGAAGCCGCGAGTGGTTGCCCGCTGATTCCGTAGATCAAGAATCCGTAGGCAAAGATGTAGCACATCAGCCAGGTGATTAGTAGCGCGATGATGATCAAGGGCCCGGCCCAGGCAAGTGTCGCGTCACGCCCCATATAGGTACGGCTAACTTTGGCAGCCAACCGGCTAGCGCCGACAACGGCGCCGATCACCAAATCTGTGATGAGAGAGCGCAAATTGCGCGGCACCACGACGGTGCGTAGCAAGCTCAGCGAGGTCAGGGTGAACAGCAAGAGCCCGAACGCGAACCCCGCCCCGCGCGAGGTTAGTTCGGCCGTGAGGTTCATGACTCATCACCCTACAAGATCTCCGGGTGTCTGCGACTAGGCTTTCAGGCGTGGACTCCAGTGCTCTTAGCGTGATCGCGCTGGCCGGCGTCCTTATTGGTGTGGCGGGGCTCATTGTTGCCACAGTTGCTTTGGTTCGCCTGTCGCACCTGCGGCGCTCCTTGGTGCTCTTGGAGGCGATCGATGGCCGCGAAACTTTCGTGGATGTGGTCGCCCGCGCTGTAGAGGATTTTCAGGAGTTGCGCCATGACGTGGCTGACCTTGACCGGGTGCTAACCAAGACCCGCCAAGAGGTGGCCGAGTCCCTAAGGCATGTTTCGGTAATCCGTTACGACGCTCTCGGTGACCTAGGGGGACGCTACTCATTTTCGGCAGCGCTCCTAGACGATGCTGGCGATGGTTTGGTGTTGACCTCAATTCATGGGCGGGCCGAGACTCGCACCTACCTAAAGGGAATCACCGCGGGTAAGCCGGATATTGAATTGTCTCCTGAGGAAATGAAAGCCGTGGATCTTGCGCGCGGGACAGTTAGATGACACGCATCTCCTACCCGAGGTCACTGGCAGTACCGCACGCCCGGGTCACCGACGAGGATTTTGCACAGGCACAAGGCTGGTTGACCAACCTGAAAGGAAATTAGCAGTGCGTTACTTCATCACCGGAGCAGCTGGTTTT
>JBAXHK010000118.1:0-5344 GCA_037138935.1 Actinomycetes bacterium | reverse complement strand
TTAAAGCTCTCCAAGCGCGATGCCACAATTGCCACGCGGGTGCTCAAAGAGGTCAATGAGCGGCTGCAATTTCTAATGGATGTCGGTCTGCATTACCTTTCACTTGATCGCCCAGCGGGCACCTTAGCTGGAGGAGAGGCCCAGCGAATTCGGCTGGCAACTCAAATTGGCTCAGGGCTGGTTGGGGTTTTGTACGTGCTGGATGAGCCAAGTATTGGGTTGCATCAGCGTGATAATCACCGGTTGATTGATACTCTGATCAGGCTTAGGGATTTGGGTAATACGCTCATAGTTGTCGAGCATGATGAGGACACAATTCGCGCCGCCGACTGGATCGTTGACATCGGGCCGGGCGCTGGTGAGCACGGTGGTGAAATTGTGGTCAGCGGCACTCTCGCGGATTTACTCGCCGAGCCGGCGTCAATCACCGGACAATACTTATCGGGTGCTCGCGCTATCGACGTGCCAATGGTTCGGCGGCCGGTCTCCGATCGAGTTATCACCGTGCATGGAGCTGCTGAACACAATCTGCGTAACGTGACAGTTGACTTCCCGCTGGGCACCATGATTGCTGTTACCGGGGTCAGTGGATCGGGTAAATCAACCCTTGTCAATGATGTTTTGTTTAATGTGATGGCCCGTGATCTAAACGGGGCCCGGTTAGTACCGGGTAAGCACAAGAAAGTCACCGGGCTCGAGCATATTGACAAAGTGGTGCATGTCGATCAAAGCCCGATCGGTCGCACCCCGCGCAGTAACCCGGCTACTTACACCGGGGTTTTCGATCACGTGCGAAAGATATTCGCAGAGACCCCCGAGGCGAAAGTGCGCGGGTACTTGCAGGGGCGTTTTAGTTTCAATGTCAAGGGCGGGCGGTGCGAGGCCTGTTCAGGTGATGGCACCATCAAAATCGAGATGAATTTTCTGCCCGATGTATATGTGCCCTGTGAAGTGTGCCTTGGATCGCGATACAACCGCGAAACGCTCGAGGTCCATTTTAAGGGCAAGACCATCTCGGATGTGCTCAATATGCCCATCGAAGAAGCCCTTGAGTTTTTCGCCGCCGTGCCACCAATCGCGAGGCACCTGTCAACCCTCGTGGATGTCGGGCTGGGTTATGTGCGGATGGGGCAGTCAGCACCGACCCTGTCCGGCGGTGAGGCACAGCGGGTGAAGTTGGCTGCTGAACTCCAAAAGCGCTCCACCGGGCGCACCATCTACGTGCTAGATGAGCCAACAACCGGATTGCACTTCGAGGATATCCGCAAATTACTCGGTGTGCTGCAGTCACTCGTTGACAAGGGCAACACCGTGGTTGTGATTGAACATAATCTCGATGTCATCAAGACGGCCGACTGGGTGATCGATATGGGGCCCGAAGGTGGATCAGGCGGTGGGCTGGTCATAGCAACCGGAACCCCGGAAACCGTAGCGACAACGGCGGGTAGTTTTACCGGTGATTTTCTCCGCGAGCGACTTGGTATCACTCCACCTAAACTTAAGCGATCCAAGGCAAGTTAACGAAGAAGGGGAATCATGGAAACCGAGCAGGTTGACGTGCAGCGCCGCACGATTTTGACCGCTGGCGGATTGGTGCTTGCCGGTGGGGCCTTGGCAGCCTGTGGCGAATCAGGCTCAACTACAGCCGAAGCGACCACTGGCGCAGCGACTACCGGCGCGCCGGCCGCGACCGCTCCAATAACAGGCGCTCTGGCATCGGTAAGTGAGATTCCCGTTGGCGGGGGAGTGATAGTCCCCGAGCCACCAATCGTGATTACCCAGCCGGTCGCTGGCACTTTCAAGGCTTTTACCGCTATCTGCCCGCATCAAGGTTGTTTGGTTTCCGAGGTTGCGGAAAACGAAATTGTCTGTCCGTGCCACGGGTCACTGTTTTCGGCCGAAGACGGCGCCGTGGTGCAAGGTCCGGCTGAACAAGGGCTCACTCCTGCCGCTATCGAGGTGAAGGGTGACAGCATCGTCCTGGCGTAATTTGTCCTTGGGCTAACGTCAAGCCTTGTGACCCCGCCACGCCCGCGAGATCTCCCCACTGTCCCTGGGGTTTATCGCTTCCGTGACGCCCATGGGCGGGTTATTTACGTTGGTAAAGCCACGAACTTGCGGTCGCGGTTGGGTAGTTATTTCGTCGATCCGGAAACACTGCATTCCAGAACACGGTCATTGGTGGAAAGTGCAATAAGCGTTGACTGGGTGGTAGTTCGAACCGAGGTTGAGGCACTGACACTTGAGTTTGCCTGGATTAAGGAGTTCGACCCACGCTTCAATGTGAAATTTCGTGATGACAAGACCTACCCTTATCTTGCGGTGACCGTTGGTGAGGAGTACCCGCGGGTTTCAGTCGTACGGGAGGCGAAGCGTAAAGGTACGAGGTACTTTGGCCCTTACGCCCACGCTTGGGCGATACGCGACACCCTTGATCAGGTATTGAAAGTATTCCCCATTAGATCCTGCCGTGACGGGGTCTATCGGAGGGCCAAGCAGGTAGGGCGCCCATGCCTACTCGGATACATCGGCAAGTGCAGTGCTCCATGCGTAGATCGAATCAGCCCCGCGGACTATCGAGTCCTGGTCAATGACTTTTGTTCATTTATGGCAGGGCAGGGTGAGTCGTTTATCAGAGACCTTGAGCGTTCAATGCTCGCTGCCTCGAAATCACAAAGTTATGAGGAAGCCGGCCGCTTGCGAGATAGAGTTGGCGCACTTCGTGCAGTCATGGAGCGCAATGCCGTTGTCTTCGCAGATGGCACTGATGCAGATGTCGTCGCAATGGCCGAAGACGCACTCGAAGCCGGAGTTCAAATCTTCCATGTGCGTGACGGCCGGATTCGTGGTGAGCGGGGTTTCATTCTTGAAAAGTCTGAAGAGCTCACTAGCAGCGGCTATCTGGAGAGAGTGCTGCAACGAATCTACGATGACGAAATCGATATTCCGCGTGAAGTCTTGATCTCTGTAACATTGGAGTCCAATAGCGTTTGGGAATCGTGGCTCACACAAAAGCGCGGTTCAGCAGTATCGGTACGCGTACCACAGCGCGGCGATAAGCGAGCGTTAATGGAGACGGCCGCCGCCAATGCGCAACACACGTTGACGCTCCATAAGTTGCGGAGATCCTCGGATATTACTGCGCGGAGCAAAGCGTTGCAGGAGTTGAAGGAGGCGCTGGGTTTGGCCGACGCACCTTTGCGGATCGAATGCATTGATATCTCGACCTTGCAGGGCCAAGATACCGTTGCGTCTTTGGTGGTCTTCGAAGACGCCTTGCCGAAGAAACGCGACTACCGCAGCTTCATCATTAAGACGGTCACAGCCGATGACACCGGTTCGGTAGCAGAGGTGGTGGCCCGACGATTTAAGTCACGTGATGATGAAATGGCCGACCCAGCAGCTGACTCCCAAAGGCGCCTTTTCGCCTACCCGCCGGGGTTATTGGTGATCGATGGTGGTCAACCACAGGTACGGGCGGCCCAGGATGCGTTGATGGCGGCTGGAGTTACCGATGTGCCGGTAATCGGCTTGGCAAAGCGCCTCGAAGAAGTGTGGCTCCCCGATGACCCCGACCCGGTGATCTTGCCGCGAACCAGTGAGGCTTTGTACCTACTTCAGCGGGTGCGCGACGAGGCACACCGCACCGCGATCGGACTACACAGAAAGCGCCGAGGTAAGCGCTCAACGGCTAGCGCCCTTGACGATATTGCGGGGCTGGGCCCGGTCCGGGCCAAGGCCTTGCTGCGGCATTTTGGCAGCGTGCGTGCGCTACGGGCGGCGTCTGCGCCTGAATTAAGTACGGTTGCTGGGATCGGCCCGGTTCTAGCTGAGACAATTGTGGCAGCACTAAGTGAGCAGAAGCAACTAGATACCCTAGGAGGGGTCGTGGCTACTGATGGATAGTGCGGACTCAGGCACCTTCGATGTGGTTCTGGTTACCGGGATGTCGGGTGCTGGAAGGTCTACGGCAGCACATGTGCTTGAGGACATTGGTTGGTTTGTCATCGACAACCTCCCGCCTTCCATGTTGCAGCAAGCTGTTGAGTTAGCCCGCGGGAGTGAAGATATTTCGCGGATCGCGGTTGTCGTAGATGTGCGCGGTAAATCTTTCTTCCGCGATCTCAACCGTACCCTTGAGTCATTAGCTCGGGAGGGGATTCCGGTTCGTACTCTCTTTCTGGAGTCATCCGATGAGTCACTAGTTCGTCGCTTCGAAAGTTCTCGGCGACCGCACCCACTGCAGGGCAGCTTACGAATTACCGACGGCCTAACTGCTGAGCGCATCGCGCTCGGAGATATGCGGGCAATCGCTGACGTAGTAATTGATACCACCGCGCTAAATGTTCATGATTTGCGCCGCAAGATTGAGGCCGCATTCGGGCATGAGGATGTAATGGCTCTGCATGCCACAGTCATGTCATTCGGGTTTAAATACGGCATCCCGGTTGATGCAGATTTGATTGCCGACGTACGCTTTTTGCCCAACCCGCACTGGACGGCGGAGTTGAGGCCCCTTAATGGACTCGACGAACCGGTTTCTAGGACAGTGTTAGGGCAGCCGGCTGCGCAGACTTTTCTGGAGCTGTATACGCGGCTGGTTGGGGTTATTGCCCCCGGATACGTTGAAGAGGGAAAACGTTATGTGACTATCGCCGTCGGATGCACCGGGGGCAAGCATCGAAGTGTCGCGATGTCCGAAGAGTTGGCCTCCCGACTTCGTACTGATGGGATTGCAACCCTGGTGGTGCACCGGGACCTAGGTCGCGAGTGAGTAGACGACGTGCCTTGGCTTTCGAGGGGGCCGGTCCACGCGTTGTTGCCTTGGGCGGTGGCCACGGGCTGGCCGCCACTTTAAGAGCCCTGCGCCGAGTTACTGATCAAATCACGGCCGTTGTCGGTGTGGCAGATGATGGTGGCTCCAGCGGGCGTTTACGCGAGGAATTCGGAGTGCTCCCCCCGGGGGATTTGCGGATGGCCCTTGCTGCCCTATGTGGTGACGACACTTGGGGCCGTACGTGGAGCCAGGTGGTGCAGCACCGATTCGGTGGGGAAGGCGATTTGAGCGGCCACTCCATTGGCAATTTACTGATTTGCGCACTATGGGAACAAACCAATGACCCGGTTATTGGGTTGGACTGGGTTGGCGCCCTACTTGAGGCACAGGGACGGGTTTTGCCCTGCAGCACCGCGCCCTTGCAGATCATTGCCGATGTGCAAGGGCTGGACCCGATAAATCCAGGGCATATTGCAATTGTGCGAGGTCCGGTGGCGGTCGCGAACACACCGTGCACCATCGTAGGTATTCGGATCGAACCCGCTAATGCACCTGTTTGTGCGGAGT
>JBAXHK010000117.1:0-5362 GCA_037138935.1 Actinomycetes bacterium | reverse complement strand
CAAGTCTGACCTTTGGGGGGCTTTCGCTGACCTGTGACGTTGGATTGTTGGCAAAAAGTTGTCCATCGGCACCGCCGCCGAATTTGGCGAGATGCGGTTATCTGAAGCAAGGAGTGTTGGTAGCAGATGAAAATTGTGCGGGAATGCGATCACTCCAACAGCGCAGTGGCGATGGGAACCGGGGTCGAAGCATGATTAATCGTCACGAATTCAAGCGGGTATGGTGTTCCAAATGCCTGCAAGGGCGACCAATCCGGATACCGCAACGCCATAGTAGGAGGCTTGATGGCCGTCGAAGATGAGTTTCCGAGATTTCACCCAATTCTTGGCTCCAGAAATCACGAGGAAGTGGTCGATCAGATCACCTTCGCCATACGCGCAGGCAAGTACTCGGACGGTGATCATCTGCCCAATATCGAGGAACTCGCGCGCGCCATGGGGGTTAGCAAGCCTACGGTCGGTGAAGCGCTGAACGTCCTTGCCGCGCACGGGGTTGTCCTGAAGAAGCGCGGGAGTGCTGGTGGCGTGATCGTGCTCAATAAGGTCGTTCCCGAATCAGTACTTGGGCTAACTGATAGGCACCGCAACCTGAAACCCCAAGAGTTGGTCGAGGCCAGGAGGCCGATTGAGATTCAGTTGAATCTCCTTGCTGCTCAGCGAGGAACTGAATCTGATTTCGACCGTCTTGACGAGACGGTCCGAGAGCTCGAGGTCGAACGTGACAATCCGCAATCAGAACCAGAACGGTGGGTTTATTACGATCACTTCTTCCACTACCTGGTGGCTCGAATGGCAGGCAGCGAGGCGCTTGCCCAGTACCAGCACGAGATTCTCGAGCAACTTTCGAAGCAACTGGCTGAGTACTTCTTGTCAATGGAAAATCCAGACGAAGTCATCAAATTGCACCGCGAAAATGCCCTTGCCATTAGGTCAAGAGATAAGGCGCAGATTGTAAAAATGGTGGATCGACATCTTCTGCCTTTGGAGAGCTACGTGCTCGCCGCCTTTCCCGACGACCACGTCAGCGTCGAGGCCCAAACGTGATATTTCAACACCCAGTCGTTCGTCGAACGGGCGATCTCTCGCTCACTATTGAATTTGGGGACGAAGTGAGTCTGGAGGCAAGTTTTCGGGTCCTTGCGCTCGCTCAGCAGATAAAGGTTGCCAGCATACCTCACGTTGTTGAGACTATTCCAACACATCGGTCGCTGGGGGTCGTCGTGGACGCTAATGCGATCGGCACCACACGTCTGTCGGATATCCTTGACGAGGAGATTCTTCAGGCGCTGGAGTTGCGTTCGGTCCCCAGTCGGATTGTCCGCATCCCAATGCTGTATGACGACTTTTGGTCGACTGATTGTGCGGTGGCGCACAAACACGAAAATAGCTTCAGTGCGATTTGTCGGGAAAACCAAATCGGTCCAGAAGAAGTCATCGAAAAACACACGGGGACTGATCATTGGGTTGGGGCGGTGGGATTCACGCCTGGCTGCACACAAGCATTCCCTTTGGATGAGAATCACATCATCACAGCCACTAAGTGTCCTGTACCAAGAACTTGGACGTACTCACGGATCGTTGGGCTGGGGGGGAGATTGACTGCCCCCTACACAGTGGAGTCTCCGGGCGGATATCAGATGCTGGGACGAACGCCCTTAGATTGGTATGACCCCAGCCGCAAGAATGCTAGTTACGGTGACGACATCACCCTTTGTCGCGTCGGTGATCGGCAGAGATTCGAAGCGGTCGACCTGCGCACCTACGAGGCGATACGCGAAGCAGTTGAAACTGGGTCGTATGAGTACCAGATAGAACAGAGCGAGATGACGTTGCCTGAGCGGGCCGTTGTGCAGGATGGAGCAGATGAATGACGGCGACCACTCCTGTACTTAAAGTTGTCAAGCCGGGACCCCAGTCGACCGTTCAGGATCTTGGCCGAGTCGGCTACCTTCACACGGGGATGCCGCAGGCTGGCGCGCAGGACCCCCTCGCCCTGAAACTAGCCAACCAACTCGCCGGTAATCCGTCTGGTGGTCAGTTCGGCGGCCAAAGCGCAGATCCTGGGCCGGCCGCGCTTGAGGTTCTCATGGCAGGACTGCACGTGGAAGCACTGGCGAGTGTGACCGTCGCACTGACGGGCGCGGACCTTGGACCAATGGTTAACGGCAAGTTGGTGGGGTCGTGGGAGACGATTCACCTCAAGATGGGCGATGAGCTTGTGCTCTCGAAGCTGAATCGTGGCCTCCGGGGATACCTCGGAATTGGCGGTGGGATTGCCGTCGAACCGGTGCTCGGCAGCCGGGCAACATACCTCCGCGGGGCTGTTGGAGGCTTCGGTGGCAGGGCACTCAAAGCTGGTGACATCCTTGAAGCCTACGACTCTCGGCCTACGCGTACGCTCCGCGTGCCCGAGGACAGGCGCCCACCGAGCGTGGGAGGAGAAATCCGTGTGGTGCTGTGGCCCCAAGACTATCTCTATGCAGCCGAGGGGGTCGATGCGTTCTTGGCTCTTCCCTGGCAGTTGCTCCCCGCATCAGACCGGATGGGGTTTCGATTTGCTGGACCGTCGCTGCAATTTGCTTCTGACAGCCCGCACCAGATGGAATACCATCCCCCTTTCATCGTCGACGACTTCATCCCGCTTGGCGGTATCCAGACTCCGTCCGAAGGATTGATTATAGCGATGGGCGTCGACGGACCGAGCCTCGGTGGTTTTAGCAAGAGCGCAACCGTGTGCTCCGTAGATTTCGGAGTCTTGGCCCAAACCCGGCCTGGCCAGCAGGTGCGCTTCTCTGCGATCGACTGGGCGGACGCCGTTCATCTTGCGGCGTGGTGGTCCCAACGGATAGAGCAAGAAGAGGTTGTAGTTCCAGCGTAACGAGAGGTCGCGCTGGAGTGACTATTTGTAGTGGGGAGACTTGGTATGGACGTAATTGCGCCGATGTTGGCCAATGTCTGGAAGGTTTGTGTTCGCGATGGGGACACAGTTCAAAGCGGTGAAGTCCTTGTCATCTTGGAGTGCATGAAGATGGAAATCCCTGTTGAGGCGCCCATCGACGGCGTTATCAAAATTCTCGTGGAAGAGGGCGAAATGGTGGAAGAAGGTACCGTCCTTGCCAGTGTCGGGCAGTGATCCCAAGCAGTATGGGCCTGTCCGAAGACTATAGGAGCGTTCATGTTTGACCGTATTCTCATTGCGAACAGGGGCGAAATTGCCCGCCGAATCATGCGGACATCGCACAGGCTTGGATTGACTACCGTGGCTGTCTATTCAGACGCGGACGCGGAGCTTCCGCACGTGAATGAGGCTACATGTGCCGTTAACGTCGGACCGGGACCGGCAGCGGACTCATATCTGAACACAGAGCGAGTCCTTCGGGCCGCGCGCGAAACAAACGCCCAAGCGGTGCACCCGGGTTACGGATTCCTTTCCGAGAACCCAGACTTCGCTGATGCGGTGCAAAGAGCCGGCCTCGTCTGGATCGGACCTAGCCCTGCGACGATGCGCCTCGTCGCCGACACAGCCCAGGCCCGCTCTCTCATGGAGGAGCTTGGTGTTCCGGTCAATGCCGGCAGTGCAGTCAACGACTTTGACGATGCTCGGCGAGTCGCCGAAGGCGTGGGATTCCCACTGATGGTCAAGTCCTGTTCGGGTGGCGGCGGCATCGGTATGGAGGTCGTGCACTCTGTTAGTGCTCTTCAGAGCGCAGTCGAGAGGTGTCAGTCGTTCGGCTCACGTTTCTTTGGCAGTTCGGAAGTCCTCGTAGAGCGGTACATGGCAAACGCCAAACACATAGAAGTGCAGATCATGGGCTATGCGGATGGTCACGTTGACGTGCTAGGTGAGCGTGAATGTTCCGTGCAACGGCGCTTTCAGAAGGTCTTGGAGGAGACGCCGTCCCTCGCGTTGCGCCAAGACGTGAGGGATCGCTTGGTGAAAGCCGCGTTGGCCGGAGCGGAGGGCATCGGATATGTCGGTGCTGGAACATTCGAGTTCCTAGTGAGCGATGATGCAATTGCCTTCTTGGAAGTGAACGCTCGAATTCAGGTGGAGCACCCAATCACGGAGATGACAACAGGATATGACGTGGTCGCGAAACAGCTCCACATCGCGTCGGAGGGGCAAGTTGCCGATCTGGCGCGGACCACTGACGCGGTCTTTGACCACGCGCTTGAAATGAGGCTCTACGCGGAAGACCCTGTGCGATTCTTTCCCTCACCAGGACCACTGGACGTGTTCACTCTCCCCGACGGTGAAAGCATTCGGGTGGAGACTGGATATCGGCAGGGTAATACGGTCAGCCGCCACTACGATCCCCTTCTCGCGAAGATTTGTGTCGGTGCTTCAAGCCGACCGGAGTCTATTGAACTTGCGATCGATGCACTTTCCGAAGTCAATGTTCAGGGCGTGAAGACTAATAAAGACTTCCTTCTGGAAGTGTTGAATGATGCTGACTTCAGCAGCGGAAAGTATGATGTACGCATCGCCTCGCGGTTGAGAAGTTCGGCGACGAAGGTCGAAAGTGCCGTAGCAATTCCAGTTGTTGAAGGGTGAAGCGACATGCGCAATAATATCCTGGACATCAACGCCGACATGGGGGAATCATTCGGCAACTGGAGCATGGGTCGTGATGCCGAGTTGATGCCACTAATTACTACTGCCAATATGGCGTGCGGATTCCACGCGTCAGACCCGCAAATAATGGGTGATCGTGTCGCCGAGGCATCCCGACTTCAGGTGGCGGTAGGTGCTCATCCCGGTCTACCAGATCTGATGGGCTTCGGGCGCCGCCGAATGGGCATTACAGCCAAGGAGGCTCGCGCGTATGTTTTGTACCAGGTGGGTGCCCTGAAGGCTTTTCTTGACGTAAATCAAGAACCGTTGCATCACATAAAGCCGCACGGCGCGCTTTACCTGATGATCAATGAGGAGGAAGCGATCGCTAGGGCAGTCATGCAAGCGGTCTCGGAACTGCAGACTAATCCTCTGTACTACTGGCCAGCCCCTATTCCTGCCGGCGTGGTGAGGGCTGCGGATCACTACGGGGTCCAGCTCGTTCCGGAGTTCTATGTTGATACGCGGTATGACGATGAAGGAGGGTTGATTCTGCAGCGAGTCAAGACGGCTGCTTCAGTTCCGTTGGCGGTTGAGACGGCCCGAAGATTCGTACTGGATGGGTACATTGAATCGGCGGGGGGGGAGGAGCTGGTTCTTGACGCTGACAGTCTGTGCATTCATGGGGACGGACCAAACTGTGTTGAGGTCGTCTCAGCAGTGCGGGAGTTCTTAGCAAGCGAGGGGGTGGGCTTTGCGGCGGCAGAGCGACAAGGCGCGGGAACGGCGGGCGTTAGCCCTTGAGCG
>JBAXHK010000116.1:0-5393 GCA_037138935.1 Actinomycetes bacterium | reverse complement strand
ACGAGACACCCGATGAAGCGGCACCGATGATGACCTGGGCACCCTGTGAAAGTGCCGCATCAGTCGTCTGGGTTGCGATATCGGTCGAAGTATCACCCGAGTCGCCATCGATATTTACCATTGGTGCGCCAAGTACACCACCGGCGGCATTGATCTCATCGACTGCCATTTTGACGCCCGCGAACTCCGGTGGGCCGAGGAAGGCGAGGCTACCCGTGGCCGGCAACAAAGTGCCGGTGATCAGGGTTGGGTTCTTGCACTCTGCTGCCGCTGGCTCTGAGGCGGGTGCCTCTGAGGCTGCTGGCGCTTCACTTGCAGCTGGTGCTTCACTTGCTGCTGGCGCGGCGCTGGATGCGGTGCTCGTCGTAGACCCACCGCATGCGGCGAGACCAAGCGAAACAACTCCCAGCACGGCGGCCGACTTGATGACCATTGTGCGCTTCATGCATCTCCTTGATTCCATGGAAATTGACGGCGAATGCCGACACATTCGTTCCACCCTACTTTGTCCCTCATTCGTTGGGAAATTGAGACTCCAGATAGTCGCCGGTTTGTAACCGGACCGTTATCTTGGGGGCCTTCGACCGGCTGTCTACGTGTCAGCGAGCACCCGAGCCGCAACTTCAGCCAATGTCAAGCGGCCGTCGGTGGCTTGGCGTCGAAGCCAAGTAAATGCTGCCGCCTCGGTTAATCCCAGTTCGCTTTGCAGCCAGACTTTGGCGCGCTCCACCACCTCACGGGCGGCCACCCGCTCCTGCAAATTGGCTACCTGGGCCTCCAACTCCTGCAACTGCGCCCACCGAGCTATCGCCAACTCAATCGCCGGGGTTAGATCACTGGCACCAAATGGCTTAACGAGGTAGCCCAAAGCCCCGGCCGATGCTGCTTTTGCTACCACCTCGGCCTGGCTGAAGGCGCTCACCATTACCACCGGTGCCAACTTGGCGGCCACAATCTCCTCGGCCGCACTAAGACCATCACGAATTGGCATAGCAACGTCCAAGAACACTACGTCTGGGCTCAGCCTGCGGGCCAAAGCAACCGCCTGCTCGCCATCCCCAGCCTGCCCGACTACCTCGTAGCCGAGCTCGCCCAACATCTCGACCAAATCCATTCGAATTAGTGCTTCGTCCTCAGCGACCACGACGGTGCGGGGGCCGAGGATCACTTCTCCACCGTCCATAGTTAAACCATAGTTACGCGGCTAATGGCCTCGGCGGTGGACCGGCTACTCTTGACTCTGCGCCCCGGTACCCCAACCGGCAGAGGGAGCCGACTCAAACTCGGTCCAGTGTGAGTTCAAATCTCACTCGGGGCACAGACAAAATTGCGAAGCCATCCTTCTAGCGATGGCCTCACCATGCGCGGACAGGAGCTGTCCGCAATGCGGCCTGAAATGTCGCTAACTCGCCAGAATCCGAAATCATCCTAGGAAATACGACGCGCGCTAGAGCCCTGCCAGTACGCACGCGGCGGTACTTGACTTAACGCCAAAGCCATCATCTTCCGGCAAAAACGCCTCGACGACCCCATTGTTAACAACCATGGCATAGCGCTTGGATCTAATGCCGAGACCAGCTCCGGAGGCATCAACATCCATACCTATTGCCTTAGTGAAAGCTGCATCCGGGTCGGCGAGCATCAAAATATCGCCCGCTCCTTGGTCTATGCCCCAAGCATCCATCACGAAAACGTCATTGACTGAAAGGCACGCAATGGTGTCGACTCCAGCGGCCGAAATGCTGGCAGCCAATTCCACAAATCCTGGAAAGTGCACCTTGGAGCATCCTGGAGTGAAGGCCCCCGGTACCGCGAAAAGCACGACGCGACCGGCGCCAAGGACATCACTACTCGACAGCGCCACCGGGGCTCCATCGGCCATCATTCTAACTTCTACCTCAGGTAATGAATCGCCAACTGAAATGCTCAAGGGGGTGTCCTCTCTAGGTTGGCAGCAGATTACCAAGTCAGCGCAATTCCTGCACGTTCGCGCCGGCCCCAACCCGATAGCTATTCCAATTACCTCCAAAAGTTCGCCCGAGTGCCTTTGCGCGGACCTCGACCGCACCGGTGTCGAAGTCCACCCGCACTCTGCCAGTAACAGCGAGATTTTGAAAAAGTCGATACCCGTGCAATTTGATGACGACCGGACCCCAACCACTCGCCGACCACGACCCGCCGCGTAAGCCCAAACCCTGATAGCCGGCTGCCTGCAGGTACCTGTCTATAGCGTCTAGCGCCGTTTGGACCACCCCATGGCCAACTTTAGATATCCGCACCGGATACGAAATCACTGCCGCAATTGGCGGAATGTCACGCGCGCACTCTCCCCCGGTTCCAGCAATCACAACACTTTGATCGGTGAAAAAGTCTCGGACCAGCTGTGAAGCACATTTATAGACGTCGCCCATGGCATTGACATGGGTGGAGTTAGCGAAAGTCACGTGCCGTGAACGTGCAAACTGAGCTGCAACTAACTCACCCTCAGCAACAGTCGTAATCGTGTCCAGCTCACCTGACAAAACCAGGGTTGGAATATCGGGATACGTGCCACCTGGTGGCCCAGGTAGCTTCCAGGGGTTGCGCGCCGCGGTTGGCCATGACAAACAAAGTGACTGCTCCCCTGTGTCAGAGTCCAAGTACTCCCTAATTTTAAAGGGGCTATAAAGGCTCGGGTCGATCTTCTTTTGCGCTGAGACCGCGGCGGCATACTGCACTTTTCGAACATCTTCAGTTTTCGAAATATCAAATAGTTGTGGATAGTCATGGCAAGAAACAGCGATATTCAGTCCGGGACTGTAAACGGACACCGGCCCTTCGTCGCCTTGATACATAAACTCCGCAACCAGCCGACCTAGCGGCAGGTGATCACCGCCTAACGATGCAAGTAAGACTGCATTGAATTCGCGGTAAGTAGTTGGTCCATACGTTCCGCCGAATGCCACCCCCGTCAAAGTGCTTGGGCTTATTCGTACTCGGTGCATCCTGTTGTCGGCTCCAGGCGCCACCACCGATATGGGTTTAGCGCGCACCTTGGCAAGTACCCGGTTCAACAAGGCAATAGTTTCGGTCGAACCCCTTCCGCAGCCATTGGCGCGCTCGCATACGACCGTGTACGCATTACGCAGCGCCGCCCCCTGAGTTGGATACCAAGCCGATTCACCGGTAACCGGATAAGCGCCATCAAGCACCAAACTGTGTACTAACTCCGGGTGATGGCTAGCAAATACCTGAGCCACGAAGGTGCCGTATGAATCACCGTAAACATCTACTGCACCTAGGTTCAAACCTGATAGCAGGGCGCCTAAATCCTCGGCTACTAATTCCGTTCCGTATAGATCGAACCGATCTCCGAGCGATTTAGCACAGGCCGAAACCGAGGCATCGGGGTCGCAAGCCACCGGGCTGGACCTACCGGTGCCCCGCTGGTCTACTACCAAAAGGGCTCGGTCAGACAGAAGTGGCTGAAGCATCTCGGCATAAAGTTGCCCAGAGGCAATTGATCCATAGCCGGGGCCGCCTTCGATTCCAACGACGGCCGGTTTCAGTAATTGTCCGGTTACCGGGAGCACCAAAGCAAATGCCAATTCAAAACTACCTAGTGAATCATCGCGGGGATCCCATGGTCTCTTCAGCGTTCCACACCAAGTAAGTGAACCGGGGGTCGCAACTTCATCGCAACTTTTCACCGTCAGGGAACCAACTTCTTTTGTTGTAACCGCAGGACCCGCCTGCGCTCCCTCAATAACAGCACCGGATGCCAACACGCCGGCTGCCAATAGGGCGACGGTAAAAACCCAAGTAGTGACGCGGCCACCCATAGACCAAGTATGAACTAAAACCAAAAACTCTGCCTCAGGTTACTGGGTCGTGAGTCGAGCTTTCACTTCACTTATGCGCGCTAACAGCCCATTTACGAAAGTCGAGGATTCATCGGTCGAAAGGCTCTGCGCCATGTTCACGGCCTCGGAGATAACAACCGCATCAGGTACATCATCATTCCAGAGCACCTCGTAACAGGCCAGCCGGAGGATCGATCGGTCAACCGCTGGCATGCGAGGAAGGGTCCAGCCCAGTGAATACGTGCTGATGACCTCATCTATGTACTCACCGTGCTCGACGACCCCGTGCACAATTTCCGACACATATACATTCAACTCGGGATCACCATCCTCCGAGCGCCTAGCCACCTGCGACTGGAGAACTTCAAGTGCCGGGATGCCTCGAATATCAGCTTCGTACAAGATATCGAGGGCCCGTTTGCGCGCCTTACCACGAGCAGACACGTCTAATTCACGCGGCCAAGATAGGACCCATCGCGGGTATCGACTTTGACTTTAGTGTCTGACTCAAGGAAAAGCGGTACCTGAATAATCGCACCAGTCTCCAAGGTCGCTGGCTTAGTGCCGCCCGTGGACCTATCCCCCTGCAGGCCTGGCTCGGTATAGGTGAGCATTAGTTCGACCGATGCCGGTAGTTCAACGATGATTGCGGTCTCCTCGTGGATCGAGATGTTTGCCACCTGATTTTCAAGTAGGTACTTTGAGGATTCACCGACGACGGCATCAGGCACCGTGATCTGCTCATAATTTGCCACGTCCATGAATACCCAATCATCTCCATCGCGATATAGGTATTGCATGTCGCGCCGATCGACGCTGGCGGTTTCGACTTTAATGCCGGCATTGAACGTTTTATCGACGACTTTGCCTGAAAGCACACTCTTAAGCTTGGTACGGACAAAGGCCGGCCCTTTGCCGGGCTTCACGTGCTGGAATTCGATGACGGTCCACAATTGGCCATCGATATTCAAGACGAGCCCGTTCTTTAAGTCATTCGTGCTTGCCACGACGTCATCTCCCGCTATTTGTTGTTGCCTTGAATTCCAATTTCATCCGACCACGACCAGTTCGCGCGCCAGTTCAGTAAGGACCCGGCTTTCCTTCGACTCCACCACCAAGGTGTCTTCGATACGCACACCACCTTGATCTGGTAAGTAGATACCAGGCTCGATGGTTACCGGGGTATTGACCGAAATGCTACCCGTCGACCGAGCATTGATCATCGGTGCCTCATGAATCTCCAAACCCACCCCATGGCCGAGCCCGTGACTAAATTCACGGCTATAGCCGGCGTCCTCAATGATCGATCGGGCCGCCGCGTCGATGGTCTTGAGCGGTACTGCGGTGGCGCAGGCTCTTATCCCCGCCAATTGGGCATTCGCCACTATTCCGTGGATTTGCAGTTGCCATGGCTCGGGATCTGCACCAACGAGCACCGTTCGAGTCATGTCGGCGTGGTATCCCTCAACCATTGCGCCTGCATCAACGACCAAGAGATCGCCGCTTGCCAAGGATCGTGATGTGGGCTGATGGTGGGGAATTGCGGAGTTC
>JBAXHK010000115.1:0-5416 GCA_037138935.1 Actinomycetes bacterium | reverse complement strand
GGCACGACGGTACCAACCGGCACCGTCCTATGCGAGATCGCGGACTAACCGCTAATCGGGAATCGCTGGGACCACGCCAAAAACCACCCTGACCCATCGCACCTCATGAGCGAACGATGTCGTGGTGATCTATATAGGTGTGAACTTCTTCGTTTTGGAGCTGCTAATCGTCACTACCCTCAAAACAAAAGCATTGCATTGCGCATTTGCCCATTGCTCCGGAGGGGTTTGTGGTGCCGGAGGTAGCCGGGCGCACCCAACCAATACCAAGTGCGAGCCGATCGGTTGGGGCGGCGCTAACGGGCCCCACAATATTCGAACTCGACATAACGTGCTCCTACCTTGTGGCTAGTTGACGCGTGATTTGTGCTCCACTATGAGAACACAGCCCGGGAGTAAATGCAAGGAAATCCAGTGGGTGGTTCGGGATTTATAGTGGTGCCCACACCGTCGATCCCGATGGCTGCTCAAGCTTTCCGTCACCACATATTCGGCAAGCCCCTGCCCACTTATGCCGGACTCAAACTCACGCCCACGCTTGAGCCAGTAATTCCCAAATTCGAATTGCCGAATAACCTGACCAAAAGTATGTTACGGACATGAACGTAACTTCGTGCCTGACCGTGGCTCTGAACAGATATCGCCTTCGGACCGGCAAATGAAAATACTCATAGCCCCGGCGCTTGCCCTGACGTTACTTACCGCCTGCGCACAATCTTCGGCTTTCGAGCCCCTTGCTGATGGCCCGTGCACCGTTAACCAGGAAGCGGCGATAACTAAACATCTGTCTGCGCAGATAGATGCACTTGCAGCACGTAATTGGGAATTGGCCTACTCGTACGCCTCGGCGAATTTCCGATTTACCATCCCACTTGCACAGTTCACTGAAATCATCCAGCAAGAATACGGCATGCTGATCGAGAACAAGGGTTACAGTTTTGGTCCCTGCGAGATCTCCGGGGATAACATCATGCGTCAGGTGAGCGTCGCTAGTGATCAAGGTGAGTTTAGCCTCGCCTACAAATTGTCTTTTTACGACTCAAAAATCGGCGTTGAGTCCGCACTAATCAAACAACTTACCGAAGGCTTGTCGCTCTAACTAGCTTTTTTAGTCAGAGGGCTCCCAATTGCCGGCTCGGGCACCGGTGAAGCCAGGGGCAGCTGCAAGTGCACGGAAGGCGATAAGGAACACTGCGGATATGACGTCAGTGGCAATAATCGGCGGCGGGCCAGGCGGTTATGAAGCTGCCTTGGTTGCCCGGCAGTTAGGTGCCGAAGTCACCTTGATCCACAGCACCGGCCTTGGCGGGTCAGCCGTACTGACCGACTGCGTTCCTAGTAAGGCCCTGATCGCCACCGCCGGAGTTATTACCGCCGCCGGCTCGAGCGCCTCACTTGGTGTCCGGTTGAACGGCCAGCCGCCAACCGCGGCCAATTTTGGAGTTGACCTCCGGGCCGTCAATGCCCGCATTAATGCACTTGCTGTGGCCCAGAGCCAAGACATCACCGCGAGCCTTGTCGCCCAGGGCGTAAAACTTATCAACGGGCGCGCCGAGCTCCGCGGACCGCGAATAGTCTCGATCTCAACCAGTGATGGCGGAATCACCGAAATAACTGCCGAAATAATTTTGATAGCTACGGGTGCTCGCCCGCGGCAACTACCAGAAGCCCTACCTGACGGTGAGCGCATACTTGACTGGGAACAACTTTATGACTTAACCGAGTTACCCGAACGACTCATCGTGGTCGGTTCTGGGGTAACCGGCGCTGAATTCGCCTGGGCCTACCACGGTCTTGGATGCGATGTGGTGCTCGTGTCATCGCGCGATCGGGTCTTGCCCGGTGAAGACCCAGATGCCGCACAAGTAATTGAGGATGTTTTTAAAAGAAATGGCGCGACAGTTAAAGAGCAATCGCGAGCTATCGCTGCGCGCCGTACGGCAAGTGGCGTTGAAGTAACCCTTGAAACCGGAGAAATAATCACCGGCTCACATGTACTCATGGCGGTTGGATCCTTACCAAACACCGACGCCATTGGGCTTGAATCTGCCGGCGTAGAGGGTGACGAGCGCGGATTCATTGTGACCGATCGGGTTTCAAGAACTTCGGTCAAGGGCGTCTACGCCGCAGGCGACTGCACGGGCGTCCTGATGTTGGCATCGGTCGCTGCGATGAAAGGTCGCATGGCGATGTGGCATGCGCTCGGCGATGCCGTCGCACCGCTAGAACTGCATCATGTGTCGAGTACGGTGTTTACTAACCCAGAAATTGCTACGGTCGGCGTTTCGCAGCGCGATCTGGACAACGGCAGCTTCGTCGGTGACGTAGTTTTGGTGCATCTCGCGGCTAATGCGCGAGCTAAGATCGAGGAAACCCATGACGGCTTCGTCAAACTCTTCTGTCGCACCGAGACTCGCATCATCGCCGGGGCCGTCGTCGTCGGGCCTAATGCCAGTGAACTAATTCACTCACTTACGATTGCGGTAGAGCAACGACTAACTGTCGATCAAATCGCTGCCACCTTCACGGTCTACCCGAGCCTTTCCGGATCCGTGGCCGAAGCAGCCCGGCGATTACGCTTCGCGGTCGGATAACCTGGTGTTACGCGGTAAGTTCATCCCGTGACTACTAATGAGGCCACTCAACTCGCCAATGACCATGCCACCGAGGCCGCGGCCGCCCTCGCAGCCCTTAGTGGGGTAGCAAGCCACCAGATCGCGGTGGTACTTGGCTCGGGCTGGGTGCCGGCCGCGGATTTACTCGGGCGAACGGTGGCAGAGTTCCCAGTAACTGACCTCCCCCATTTCTCACCACCTGCGGTTGCCGGGCATGCGGGCACGGTCCGAAGCATCGACGCTGACGGCACCGCGGTGCTTGTCTTCCTGGGCCGCACCCACCTCTATGAAGAACTTGGAGTCGACGCTGTAACCCACGCGGTTCGCACCTCGGCGATGGCCGGTTGCCAGACGATGGTGCTCACCAACGGCTGCGGTGGCCTTGATGCCAACTGGTCCCCCGGAACCCCGGTGCTCATTCGCGATCATCTAAACCTCACGGGTGCATCCCCGTTACACGGGGCGCACTTCGTTGACCTGACCGATCTTTACTCACCGCGCCTGCGCGAGCTATGCCGCACCATCGAACCGGGTTTGCCCGAGGGCGTCTATGCACAATTTCGTGGTCCGATGTATGAAACCCCGGCCGAAATCCAGATGGTGCGCGCAATGGGTGGCACCCTCGTGGGCATGAGCACGGCACTGGAAGCCATCGTCGCTCGCTCACTAAATATGGAGATCTTGGGCCTCTCACTGGTAACTAATTTGGCCGCCGGGATGTCTGGTCAGGCACTTAATCACCTCGAGGTCCTGGAAGCTGGTAGAGCCGCCGCCGCTCGAATGGGCGATTTACTCTCGCGGGTGATTCGACTGGTCGCATGAGCGACCTCGCGGCTGCAAATAATTGGCTGGAGATTGACCCCGACCCACAAACCCGACGTGAGCTTGAAGAACTAATTGCGAATACAAAAAACGGCGACGTAGCCGCTCAGCAGGAGTTGGCTGACGCGTTCAATGGCACCTTGCAATTCGGCACCGCAGGGCTCCGCGGCCCACTTGGGCCAGGCTCCAATCGCATGAACCGCGTGGTCGTTATTCGAGCCGCCGCCGGGCTCGCCCGGTATCTGAACCAATTGCACCCGGGCGGGAGCGCGGTCGTAATCGGCTACGACGCTAGGCACAACTCCGATGTTTTCGCACATGACACCGCTGCGATTATGGTGGGCGCAGGCATCAACGCGATGGTGCTCCCCCGGCCACTACCCACCCCGGTGTTGGCATTTGCTATTCGATATTTGGGTTGCGCCGCCGGCGTGATGGTTACGGCAAGTCACAACCCACCGCGCGACAATGGCTACAAGGTATATCTCGGCTCCGGTAGCCAGATCGTTCCACCCGCAGATAGTGATATCAGCGAGTGCATTGCGGCTGTCACGGCAAGTGGTGAGATCGCACAACTTCCGCAGGGTGATGACTGGACAACTCTCGGTGACGATGTACTGGACGCCTACATCGCCCGCACCGCGGGGTTGATTGCGCCAACGGCGCCCCGCGATATCAAAGTCGTCTACACCGCAATGCACGGTGTCGGTGGCATAGTCGTCGATCGGGTCATGCACGCCGCCGGTTTTGCCAAACCAATCCCGGTGACCGAGCAGTTCACGCCAGATCCAGACTTTCCCACCGTGGCCTTCCCTAACCCAGAAGAGCCCGGGGCCATGGATTTGGCCTTGGCGACCGCCCGGGCGAATTCGGCCGACATTGTCATTGCCAATGACCCAGACGCCGATCGCTGCGCGGTTGCGGTACCTGCACCAACCGAAAACTCCAGCGACGGCTGGCGCACGCTCAGGGGCGATGAAGTGGGCGCGCTGCTGGCCTGGTGGATGATTTCGCGCGGTGCCACTCCCGGTGTCTTTGCGCAATCAATCGTCTCCTGCTCACTCCTTAAAGCAATTGCCGAGTCCGCCGGTCATCAATACCAACAAACACTTACCGGATTCAAATGGATAGCCCGCATCCCCGAACTTCGTTTCGGCTACGAGGAGGCTCTCGGCTATTGCGTTGACCCAGACGCGGTCAAAGACAAGGACGGAGTCTCCGCCGCCTTGCTGATCGCCGAAATGGCCGCCCATTTGAAAGCGGCGGGGCGCACCGTTCAAGATGTCCTCGACGAGCTGGCGCTGGCACACGGGCTTTATGTCACCGAGCAGGTCTCGGTCCGCGTTCAAGATGTCACCTTAATTTCCGACATCATGCGCAAACTTCGGGGCGCAACTCCAACCGCAGTCGGCGGTTTCGAGGTCCTCGCATTTGATGATTTTGAACAAGGAGTCGACGGTCTCCCACCCACCGATGGGTTGCGCTTTATGCTCGAAGGTGATTCGCGCATTATCGTGCGGCCAAGTGGCACCGAACCCAAGATTAAGTGCTACCTACAGGTCGTCATCCCGGTCAGCCCGGGGGCACTTGAACCGGCGCGCGGCACCGCCAGAGACCGCCTAGATGCCATCGGCGCGTCGGTTCGGTCTTGGTTAGAGTAGTGACGTGCAAACGGTTGCCGAACCCTTAACCACCACCGGGGCCCTGCGTGAGTTTTTGCACGCTTTGCCGGGGGTAGATGAAGTCGGCGCCACCGCTCGGGCAGCAGCCCTGTCAACGCGATCGATAAAGAACGAAGCCAAAGCTTGGGCGATCGATCTGGCAATACGTATGGTTGACCTCACCACCCTTGAGGGGATGGACACCCCGGGCAAAGTTCGGGCGATGTGTGCCAAAGCACTTAGACCAGACCCCACCGACCCTACGGTGCCAAGTGTCGCCGCAGTCTGCGTTTACGGTGACATGGCCGCAATTGCCCG
>JBAXHK010000114.1:0-5429 GCA_037138935.1 Actinomycetes bacterium | reverse complement strand
CCGCACTTAGACTCGAGGCATGGCCGGGAGGATTCGCGACGATGATGTGGCGCTGGGCCGCGAGCGGGCCAAAATTGACGATATTGTCCGCGAATACGTCACTGTGAAGGCGGCGGGCGGGGGCTCGCTCAAAGGTTTATGCCCATTCCACGACGAGCGCAGCCCCAGTTTTCACGTCACCCCTAGCCGCGGCATGTGGTACTGCTTCGGGTGTGGGGAGGGCGTTGACGTGCTCTCCTTCGTCCAGAAAATTGACCACCTGAGTTTTGCTGAAGTTGTCGAGAAGCTCGCGGTCAAGACCGGGGTTGAGCTGCGGTATGTCGAAGGCGGCGCCGCGATCAACAAGCAGCAAGGTCAGCGCACCAGATTGATTGAAGCCCATAAAGTCGCTGCGGCGTTCTACGTGGAGCAGTTACTCACCCCTGATGCGCAAATCGGCCGCACCTTTTTGACCGAGCGAGGTTTTGACGCCGAAGCAGCTAAGCACTTCGGAGTTGGGTTCGCGCCCAAGTCGTGGGACGCGTTGACCGGCCACCTGCGCGGTAAGGGTTTTCTTGATCAAGAGCTGATGGCTGGTGGTTTGGTGAGCCAAGGTAACCGCGGGATTTACGACCGGTTTCGTGGGCGCCTCGTTTGGCCGATCCGTGACCTGGGCGGCGAAGTTATCGGGTTCGGTGCCCGCAAGCTCTTTGATGACGACGAAGGCCCCAAGTACTTGAACACCCCTGAGTCACCTTTATATAAGAAGAGCCAGGTGCTCTACGGCATCGACCTGGCCCGCAAGGATATTTCCAAGAGCCAGCGGGCGGTCATTGTTGAGGGCTATACCGATGTGATGGCCTGCCATCTAGCTGGTGTCACGACCGCGGTCGCAACTTGCGGCACCGCATTCGGCGGCGAACATATCAAGATCTTGCGGCGTCTTTTGATGGACGACGATCAGATGCGCGGTGAAGTTGTCTTCACCTTCGACGGCGACGCTGCGGGGCAAAAGGCGGCCCTTCGAGCTTTTGAAGAGGATCAGCGATTCGTCACCCAAACCTTTGTAGCAGTTGAAGCTTCGGGAATGGACCCGTGTGATTTGCGATTGGCGCAGGGCGACGCCGCAATCAGGGCTCTTGTCGAATCCCGGGTGCCCCTCTTCCAATTCGCGATCAAATCCATCCTCACCGGTTATGACCTCAACAATGCCGAGGGGCGTATTTCTGCGCTGAAGGAGGCAGCCCCGGTAGTGGCAAAAATTCGCGACACTGCACTTCGCCCCGAATACAGCCGCATGTTGGCAGGTTGGCTGGGCCTTGATGTTGAAAGTGTGACCAAGGCGGTTCAGCAAAGTGGCCGAACTACACCAGGTGCGACTCGCCCTGGGCCGGCAGGTGGCCCGCGTGATCCAGGTCTCGTCGTTGAGCGCGAAGCTCTCAAATGCGTGCTCCAGCAGCCTGCTGCGGTGGCTGATTGGTACGAAAGTGTCGAAGCCTCGGCGTATACGCACGCAAGTGCTCAAGGAGTGCACGCCGCAATCATGAAAGCCGGTGGGCCAACCAAGGAGCTCGCGGGACTACTTTGGATAGATGCGGTACTTGAGGCCTGCGCCGATGATGAAGATCGCCGCATCGTACGTGAGCTAGCCGTCGAGCCGCTGCCCGCGCAGTCAGGCTACGACGCGCATTATGCAGCGAGTGTCGTTGCTCGCCTACTAGAACTTGATGCGTCACGTCGCGTAGAAGAAGTAAAAGGTAAATTGCAGCGAACTGATCCGGTCGAGCAAGCCACCGAGCATCAACAGGTCTTTGCTGAGTTACTTGCACTCGAAGAGTACCGGCGCTCCCTTCGCCGTGGCACTCTTGGAGATAACGCGATAACGGGCAACGGATGAGGCCGTTCTCGACATCTCGACTTTCGAAGGCAGCGAAAGCTGACCTTGGCATTTCACGGGCAGAGAAAGTAATGGCGCTCGGCAACGAAAGTTCGGTGGACGAACTACTAGTGGTTGCGACCAATCGGGCGCTGTATTTGCAATCCACCAAAGAGCGCATCCGCTGGGATGCGCTATCCAAGGCAATATGGGCTGAGCCAGTTCTAACTTTGACCTTGATTGATGACACCGGCCAAGTCGTTGGCGAACGGGTAGTTGAACTTGGGCGAGCGACCGATCTGCCCGCGGCAATTCATGACCGGGTTACCGACAGTGTCATTGTCAGCGAGCGGGCCGATCTGGGCGATGGGGCCGCCGCCATGTTGGTGGCGCGGCGCAATAGTGATGCCGACGAAATATGGTGGGCGGTAGTTTTTGAAGCAGGGCTTGACCCGAAAGATCCCGCCCTAATCACTCGAGCGGCAAACGAATTGTCGCAATTGCGCGAGTCATTAGGTATTTAGCCACCGCCTCCGAAGAAACCCTTGAAACGCTTCCACCCCTTTTTCACGCCCAACATCGTGTTGCGGCCGAACCTGCGTAGCCGACTACCCAAGGTGTTGTACTCCTTCTTGGTGACGTCGGCAACAGGGGTAGTTGCGCGGTGCACCTTGTCGGCTTGGAGCGACGTCGATTCGCTGCCCTTGGCCCGGATGGCTGCCAGATGGTCGGCTCGGGGATCAGGCGCAGGGGTTGGCCCCGGCCCTGGGCGCGGGCTGGGCGCAGGGGTTTGCCCCGGGCCAGCGATAGTTCCAGAGATCGGGGCGTCAGGAGTTTTAAGTGCTTTCGGACTCTCACGCGCTTCACCGTCGTAGGCACCAGACGTATCAACTTTAGGTTCCTCTGGTTCTGGTGCTGGCTCTTCTGCTGGTACGACGTGTTCAGCAACCGCGGCGGGCAGGGTTTCGCGCGCAAAATCCTTGGCATGGTCGGTGACCATATCTGTGATCCCGGATTCGTCAAGGCCTGCCTTCGTTAAACTCGCGGAATCCTTGAAGTTCACGATTGGTGCTTTATCCTGATCCTTAGCGCTTCCGGTCCAGTTAACGGCTTGGCCCCTAGTTGCGTCGCGGCGGGAACCATCATGCACACCCCTGGTTCGGTCGCGTTGATCTTGTCCCTGCGCCAAGTGATCGCCAACTGCCTCGGCCATCCCGCCCGTGCCGCTGACGATTTGTCCGGCGGCCTTTACCGCGGTGCCTACCCCCGGCACGCCCATGGTGGTGGCAACGATGCTTCCGACCTGGCTAGTCACCCCACTTGCGGTTATTGCGCCCGCTTCAGCGAGGTTACCTTTTCGGAGGGCGGCGTCTGCGTCCTTGGATCCCCCGCTGATGAAGCGGCCGGTGGTGCCAATCGCCTGCCCGCCAGCTCTTAAACCTTGGGCGGCAGTGCCACCAATCGTAGTTTCCATCTCCTCGGCGGTTACTGAATCCGAGCTATTGATGCCCCCGGCACGACCAAACTTGCTTACCGTCTGGCCGTCGTGGCGGTCCATGTAGTCAGCCTCATTGCGTGCGTCGTCCTTTACCTTCTTGCGATCTGAACGAGCGGACTCGAGCTCTTTTGTCTCCGCATTAGTGTTACCCCCAGCGGCAACTTGGTACACCTCTTTGCGCGCAGATCGTGCAGCGTCGACTCTCTCTTGTTCCTCTTTCGTTAACCCTCCTGCGGCAACGCTCTTTACCTGCTTTCGCCTATCGCGAATTTCGGCTAGCTGCCTTTTTTCTTCGGTTGTGTATTTCGTAATAAAACCACCACGCGCTTTGGCTGCGTCGTGAATTTTCTGTGCTTCGGCTTTCGTCGCGTCGACCTTGCCTTGGGTCTCGTCGTCGTACTCCCTGGTATCGCCAAGTGCTCGAGTCGATGAAGGGCCTAGGGAGCCAAGGAAGTTACCTGCCTGAGCGAGTATCGAACCTTTGGGCCGGGCATCTGCACGGGCCTGAGCCGCCTCTCTAACTTCCTTGGTTTCTACTTTGGTGTCAGCAATCTTGGCTTTTTCTTCATCGGTTAATTTCGCCACTGTGGTCAACGATTGGGTACCACCGACCAATGACGAGATGGCAGCGGCTCCGGCTCGCTTCATGGTGCCACCGATTGAGCCGGTTACCTCCCGATTCTCATTGCGTTCTTCCCGGGCCTCATGGACCGCTGCGGTGCGTTCCTTGGTCTTTGCGATTTGGGCCTTTTCTTCGTCACTTAATTTGGTGGTGTCACCCAAAGTTGAAGTCCCACCGACGAGGGATGAAACGGCTCCCTGAGCCAATCTTTTGGCACTGCCGTAGGCGCTGCCTTGCTCACGGTCATCTTTTGAGATGACATCGCCAGCCGAATAACGTTCTGGGGCTTCCTCGCCAACCGTATGTTTCATTTTCCACTCGTCAACACCCTGGTTACCGATGGCCTTGTCGGCTGCACTTAGGCGAAGGTTTGCGCTGACTTTGCGAAAGGTGCTACCCAGCGCAGCGCGTGCCTTGGTCTTCTTTTCATCGGCGCTTTCTTCAGGTGCGCCGTCGGCGTGGGAGTCTTTCCAGGAGCCGACCGCTGAATCCATTTCGTCACTTCGGTTTATGTCACGCTCCCTGGCTTCCTCCGCTGCCGCTTGGCGCTTAGGGTCATTTCGTAATGCGAGCGCTCCAGCTATGCGGGCGGTATTTGCGGCATGGTTGGTCAGCTCCTGAGCATTGAAACCGGTGGCGGTGGCCAGTTGCTTATGGACTGAACTTGCGACAGATGAGGTGTTGGCCTCGAAGCCCTTTTCACCGACGTCGGCGAATGTTTTGCCAATATTTGACGCGGTGGTGGAGCCGGTGGCAAATTGCGCCCGCTCAATCATGGATTCGCCTGGGCGCGAGAGTCCATTTTGCATCTGAGTGCCCACAGCTGGCTTGCCGGCGGCACGTTTGGCCCAAAAGGCCTCCATGTGCGCTTTGGCTTCATCCTCGCTCAGTGGCGTGGTGCGCGGCCTTATCGAAGAGCTGGCAGTATCGGATGGACCAACCACTGAGCTGGCCAGATCCCCAGCAGAAACGGCTGGTTTTTGGCCACGCGTAAGGACGCTGTCATCCTCGGCGTGCATCTGGCTCATTAGACTCCTTTGGCCAGAAATAGTAGCAGTGAACGGGTAGCCGCCATGGGGGAATATTCAAGGCCGAGCACACCTTGCTATCCTTCACGGGCACCATTGCCAAGGTTGCGTATTCCCCCATAGCTCAATTGGCAGAGCATTCGACTGTTAATCGAAGGGTTTCTGGTTCGAGTCCAGATGGGGGAGCCACAAGCGAGTTTTTGCTCGGTCTGCCACCGCATAGACCTTTTGCAATAAGGATGGCTAGACCCGGAAATAGGTCAAAGGATCGCTTCAGCACCCAAGGCGAGGCATTAGCTAAGAGCCACCACCAGCGGTTTGGATGCTTCACGCTGATGCTGGGGATACCGGCACAGGGGCGGCCGCCAAGGAGTTCGACAGTGCGATCGGTCAGGAACTGATAGCCGCGCGGTGATGGATGGATGC
>JBAXHK010000113.1:0-5499 GCA_037138935.1 Actinomycetes bacterium | reverse complement strand
GACGCAACTGGTCGTAGCTTTCGCGATAGAGATGAAACTCCAATTCGGTGCCGACCCCAGCCGCATATCCACGATCAGCCAGCGCGGTCACCTGTCGCTGCAGGATCCGCCGCGGAGTAATTTCAACCGGGGATCGATCATGCTCCTCGACAATGTCAGCCAGCACGATCGCCGTGCCCTCTAGCCAAGCGGCAGCCACCAAGGTCGACATGTCGGGGATGAGAAGGAAGTCACGCCAGCCGGTGTGCCAACCTGCGTAAGCGGATTCATAACCGATGTCCTGGGGTAGATCCCAGCCAAATGTGCATGCCGAGACCGCGACACCGCGCTCTACGAATTCAGCCAGCCGCTTGGGTGCTAGGCGCTTACCAATGAGCCGCCCATGCATATCTGGGGCAGCGACTATTACGGTATCGAAATCCTTGTTGAGTAAGTCTTGCATCGATAGCACATTTCTCATCGGGTCAGCCACCCTCCGTCTACTGCAAGTTGGGTTCCGGTTATGTATGACGCCGCGTCTGAAAGCAGGAAGGATGCCGCTTTCGCGATGTCCTCGGGCTCACCAACGCGCGGCACCAAGAGCCGCTGGCTCATAAAGGCCATGGCTTCAGGGCCGGTGATGTCGCCACCGGTGAACCGGGTATTAATCGGGCCTGGTGCAATCGCATTGACCCGAATACCTTTGGAAGCAAGTTCGACCGCCAACGCTTTGGTGAGCATTTTGACTCCACCTTTAGAGGCGTTGTAGTGCACCTGACAATTGCCGCTGGACGAAACCACTACCTCTGCCTCCACGGTCGTCATGTTCACCATTGCCCCGCCATTGGCCATCACGCGGGAGGCCGCCTGCGCGACAATGAAAGGACCTTTCATATTGACATCGACGACGAAATCCCACTCTTCGTCCGTCACCTTGTCAAGGCCGGACATAGTGACCACACCAGCGTTGTTAACGATCAAGTCGAGCCGACCGTATTTGGCCATGACGTCACTGACCGCGGTTTCAACAGCTAGGCGATCTCGCACATCGGCAACGAAAGCCGCTGCCAAGCCGCCGTCATCGGTAATGATCTTCGCGGTGGTCTCCGCAAGTTCCATCTTGATATCGACGCAGGCAACACTGGCACCGTCAGCGGCTAGCTGCTTGGAAATTGCTCGTCCGATCCCGGATCCGGCTCCGGTAACAAATGCAACCTTGCCGTGATGGTCGATGATCATGCGGTTCTCCCTTTTGTCGATTCGGCAATAAGCCATTTGAAAATTGGGTCAACTCCTGCGTGCATTTCGGGATGCCATTGAACCGCAAGTACTCGCTGTTCAGCAGATTCGACTGCTTCAACGGTGCCATCGGGTGCCCGCGCCACAATTCGCAGTCCGACGCCCGGCTCGTCAATCGCCTGATGGTGGTAACTATTGACCGCGGTGTTGCCCTCAGCGTCGACATCTGGGCCAAGTGCTAACGCCAAAATTGACCCTGCAACGACCGCGACAGGGTGCCTGCGCTTGGAGCGATGCTCATCGGTTTCGGCATGGGACAGGCCGTCTATTGTTGGTAGATGTTGAATAAGCGTGCCGCCGCGCGCGACATTCACCACTTGGCAGCCTCGACAGATCGCCAGGATCGGAACCCCGCACTCGATAGCCGCCGCAACTAGTTGAAATTCAAACTCGTCGCGGGCTTGATCATGATGCGTTGACTGTGGGACGGGCTTCATGCCGAACCGGATTGGATCGACATCCTCGCCACCACTCAGCAGTAGCCCATCAAGTCGAGTGACGATGACGGTTGGATCAACTGATCGCGGAAGCATTACTGGCACGCCACCCGCCGCACTCACCGATTCGCAGTAATCGGCGAAAACCCCCCACAGGTGCGCGCCGTCAATCCCCTTGGGCACCGCACCGAGCCCACTTGCTTCGATAACCCGAGTGGTAATGCCAATGAGTGGCTCGTTCATTGGCTATCGGCCTCGCTGATTATCGCGTGCAGATTGCGCAGAGTCTCGTCCATATGGGCACGGGCGGCTAAGGCCGCTGCATCTGGGTCACCGGATGCAATCGCCTCATAAATCTCGGTGTGTTGTTGACGTGTTACTTCGACCCGCTGTTCATATGGGAGGTTGTCGGTTGGCATGAACAATTCAGATCGGGCACGTCGCGACGCTTCGGTTAGCCGTTCGTTATTGGAGGCGGCGGATACTGCTGAATGAAATTGGCCATCGGCCTCACGAAATACACTGTAGGAAAACACCTCACTCAAGGGCGCCACCGCCGGGAGTGCATCAATCGCTATTCGCATTGCCTGTAAATCAGAGTCTGAACGTCGCAATGCGGCTAGTGCGCAAATGCGCTGTTCGATGGCCGAACGAAAATCAATGAGATCCTCCATGTCAGGGAGGTTGGCGCGTAGTAATTCACGCCATACTGAAACTGGAGTACTCGGTTCACCGACGAAACTGCCGCCACGCGCGCCACGGCGAGTCAGTAGGTAGCCCTCGGATTCAAGATGGGCGATACCTTGTCGCACCGCCTGGCGGCCTACACCTAATTCACTTGCCAACTGGCGTTGCGCCGGTAAGCGGTACCCAACACCCCATTCACCGCAGGCAATGCGTTCACGAAGATAGGCCGCCACCTCTTGGCCAGTCCGCACCGTCTGCAGCTGCTTGATTTCCATTGGTACGCACTATGAACCATTAGGAACTTGGTGTCAACCCCGCGGGCGCCGGCCGCGCGCAATGACGGATTCGAGTAACGCCGGATCATGCTCCCCGATCCCGGGGATCGCACTCGGTGGCCGCACCCAACCGCTGATGTCAAATGGCGGATCAAGGAGTTCGACCGGGCCGTGCTCGGTCTGTACCTCGTGGAAGTGGCCGCGTGCCCGCAATTGCTCATGCTGCCAAACCCCCGCAAGGTCATTGACGCGCGCCACGGCGATGCGGCCGGCGGATAGCCGAACCATCGCCTCGTGGGCAGAAATCGATGCCAACTGGTCGGAAATCAAAACTTCAAGTTCGACGACATTTGCCAGGCGATCGCTATTGGTTAAGAAGCGCTGGTCGGTACCGAGGTTGGAGTCTTTCAATAATGCGGACGTCAACGACTGCCATTCGTTATCACTTTGTACCGCGATTAAAATCGTCTGCCCATCACTTAGCTGAAAGGTCCCGTAGGGGGCTATGGCATGGTGCCTGCGCCCAGTGCGTGGAGCCTGACCCGCGCCATAGGTCGCGGCGTAAAGCGGTGCCGCTAACCACTCCGTTAAAGCCTCGAGCATGGAGACATGTATCGAGGCACCTTCACCTGTTCGGTCACGACGCACTAGTGCCGCAAGAATGCTCGTTAGTGCATACATGCCTGCAGAGATGTCAGCGACCGAGAAGCCCACTTTGCTCATTACTTCATCGCCGGTGACCGAGAAAGCTCCAGCCTCCGCCTGAATCGCTAAGTCGTAGGCCTTGTCATCGCTGCGCGGCCCATCTGGCCCGTACCCGGAAATTGCGCACACGATCAAATTCGAATATTGCGCTCGCAAGGTATCTGCGTCAATCCCTCTACCAATAGCGGCAGCTGGCGACATATTGTGAACGAATACATCAGCGCCTGCGATTAATGATTTAAGGAGCCGCTCGTCATCAGGGTTTCGCATATCAATAGCAACCGACTGCTTACCGACATTCGCCCAAACAAAGAATGCCGAGTTTCCGTTCACTAATGAGTCGTAGTGACGAGCGAAATCACCCTCGGGACGCTCAATCTTGATGACAGTCGCACCAAGATCGGCAAGTTGCCGGGTCGCAAATGGGGCAGAAATTGCCTGCTCGACTGAAACGACCACAATGCCCGCCAGCGGCGCCGAATCTTTACTCACTTTTTAACTCAGCAAACTCCAAGCCGGCGATATCTCGGATGAACCATTCAATCAAGTTATTGCAATTCTTACGGAGTTCGGCGTTGGCATCGCTGACATTGCCGAGGACTTCGGCCGCCGATGTATGACTCGGGATGTGATCGGGGCCGATTGCCGCCCAACCACTAACCAAACCAAGGTCGGCCTCCGGATGAAATTGGGTGCCCACCGCGCGGCCCGAGCGAAACAATTGAACTGCACTCGGGGTGCTCGCCAATAGCTCAACCGAATCGGGGATGACCATGCGATCTTCATGCCAGGTGAACCAAGGCCCCGCCGGAATGGGCAAGCCCTGCTCACCGGGGTCCAAAAAGATGAGCCCAATCTCGGCCTCACCAGGCGGCGCCGGTTCAACATGACCACCGAGTGCTTCAGCAAGAAGTTGCCCGCCAAAGCACACTCCAAGATAGGGAACGTCGTCGGCAAGAAGTTGCTCAATGTACATGATTTCTGGCTCCACCCAAGCACGTGCGGATGCCTCATAAGCATTTGCGAACGAGCCGAAGGCGATAACAGCGTCGTAGGCCGAAGGGTCAGGAAAATCAACATTGGGCGCATCAGGGTCCGCTAGCACGATGTGCTGGTGCATCGTAATTCCGTCAAGTGCCAATAATTCACCGATCAAGCCGGGTGCCGCCTCTGGTTCATGACTGATAAGTAGTACTCGCAGCATTTAGATAACTCCTCGATAGCGTTTGAGCTCCCAATCACTTACTTCATCAAGCGCACTGTGGCCATGCTCCGCAAACTCGGCTGCTTCGCGGCGCTGCATGATCAGGAAGTTATCAACGAACACGTCACCGAATGCACCACGTGTAAATTCACTGTTGAAGTTTTCGATCGCACCGGCAATTTCAGTTGGCAGTCGCTGCCATCTTTCATCGGCATGTGGGTCCCCGATAACCTGCTCCATCAACTCATAGTCATTTTCGAGACCGTCCATTCCGGCAGCAAGGCATCCCGCCAATACTAGGTACGGGTTAGCGTCGGCGGCTGCCCAGCGAGACTCCAGCCGATTGGCCGCACCGGCGCCAGTGATGGACCGCACACCAACGAGTCGATGGTCGAGGCCCCACGTGACTTGGGTGGGCGAAAAGGAATAGTCCTGAAGACGCTTGTACCCGCTAATAGTTGGGGTCATCACTAACTGAAGCTCCATGTGATGTTTGAGTAGTCCGGTAAGGTATTTGCGCATCAAGGAGTTCCCGACTACTGAATCCTCATCGGAATCCGCGAACGCGTTTACCCCACCACGCGTAAGTGACTGATGGATATGCATGCCGTTACCGGCTTCTTGGAGAAATGGCTTAGCCATAAAAGTTGTGTTAATGCCATGTCGCTTGGCCACCGTGCGCACGATGTACTTGAAGTAGACGGTCGCATCCGCCATCTCCAGGAGTGGCCCGTACCGAAGATTGATCTCAGTCTGGCCCGGGCCGTACTCGACATTCCAGGCTTCAACTTCAATCCCTGTTTTACGCAAAGATTCGCAAATATCGTGCATGAAGTAGTTCATCTCAGCGCCGCGCGCAATCGAATAGCAGTTTATGTCGCCGTACAAAGGCTCCCACTCCGCATTATAGAAA
>JBAXHK010000112.1:0-5501 GCA_037138935.1 Actinomycetes bacterium | reverse complement strand
CTTCCTGTCCGGGCAAGCTTGGGGTCTTAGCGATGAACGCAGCGCCCAAATCGGGTCGCTCTTGGCGACGTATGTCATCGAAACAATTGGCACCCAAGAGTATTCGATCGCCCAACGCCACTTCCTCGAGCGGATCGCGAAAACATATGGCGATGATGCGGCCGCAGAGATTGAACCGCATATTTCCTGCCCGCGGCCATAACCGGTTATTACCAAGGCCATGCGGGTAGAACCAGCACCCGGTGATTGGCTGCTGCCTGACCCTGCATTGGCGGAACCGGGCTTTGAGATCGTCGGGCTTGGTGCCGATCTCGCACCCGGCACGGTTTTAAACGCCTATCGAGTGGGCTTGTTCCCGATGCATGTAGATACCGGTGAACTTGGTTGGTGGTCACCTGACCCTAGAGGGATTTTGCGTCTTGCGGGTTTGCGCGTCAGTCAGTCACTTCGAAAATCAATAAGTAATTTCGAGGTCACAATGGATCAGGATTTCACCCAAGTCATGCGCGAATGCGCTGCTGGTCGTCGTGACGGTGCGTGGATAACCGAAGAGTTCATCGAAAGTTACTCAGCCCTGCATCAAATGGGGTGGGCGCATTCGGTCGAGGTGTGGCGCGCGGGTGACCTAGTCGGAGGCTTGTATGGCATTGAGGTTGGGGGAGTTTTCGCGGGGGAGTCGATGTTTCATCGTGAGCGAGACGCTTCAAAGGTCGCCATTGTTGCGCTCGTGAATAAGTTACGAATCTGTGGTGACGACCGATTCATCGATGTGCAATGGTGCACCGATCACCTTGCGAGCCTTGGGGCGATAGAAATTTCGCGCGAGGAGTACTTGCTCGCACTGAAGCAGGCGCTGCTTTTGGAGCCGTGCTTCACCGTTTAGTTCGCCGCGTCGACCATTATTTGAAAAACTAACCCGTCGCCGCCATCATCAACTGGGCTTTCACCTAGGAAAGTCGCATTTTTTATCCGGCACCATGCTGGTACGTCAAATTTGGCTGCTGGATCATCACTTATTAAAGCGATAATGGTGCCGGCCGGCTGCTCCATTGCTGCGCGATTGAGGGCAATGATCGGAAGTGGGCAGCGGCGCCCTCTTTCATCGAGCCAAACTTGTGGGTTCATTAAATATCTGCCCTAACTGCGGCGACAGCACTTGGTAGCACTTCAAGAAAGTTTTCAACAGTTTCGGTGGCGCAACCTAGCGGCAGTGAAATTCGAATATTGCCACCCGTGTAGGCGCTCATGGCAGCTAAAACATGGCTTGGTCGCGCATGGTCGGCAACGCAAGCTGATCCGCTGGCAACGGCAAAGCCTCGTTTATCGAGTTCGGTAACGAGTGCTTCGCCGGATACATAGAGCACGGAGAAATTGAGAATGTGGGGTAGGCGCCAATCTGGATCGCCTAGTACCTCGAAATCGGTAAGCCCGCTGACGATGCCAGCGCGCAGTAGTTCGATATCGGCGTGGGCTTGTTGGGCCAGGGGTACCTGCTCATTCATCAAGGTTTCTAGCGCGGTTGCGGCTCCCACCGCACCAGCGATGTCGGGGAACCCACCAAGCCACCCGCGGTCTGCGTTTATCGGGGGCAGCCAGCGCACATCGCGCCGCACCACCAAGATTGCGACCCCGGCCGGCCCGGCCCAATCACGAGCTCCGGCCGTGAGCATTGACCACCCCTGGGGCAGGGGGATCCGCCCAATGCCTTGGCTGGCATCCATCAAGATCGGCATGCCGGGGTCGGTGGCGGCCACTAGTTCGATGGGCTGGCAGGTGCCGACTTCGGTATTGGCCACCTGCAGGGCGGCAATAGCGGCAGTTGCTGCGGCCTGGTGAAAAGCCTCGGTGTCAATGCGGCCATAGGCATCGACGCCAACTATTTGCGTGGCCGGGCGCACTTCACCTAAATCCAGCAGCGCGGTGGTTTCGACCGAGCCCAAGGCCAGCGGCCCCGGGTAGCCGTCAAGGGCAAAAGCTTGTGCCGCGGCGACACCGGATGTGAAGTAGATCTCCTCGGTGGTAATCGTCATGCCAGCGGCCATAGAGAGGCTGTTTGCGATGCTGCTTCGGGCTGCGTCCAGTAGGGCTCCGGCTTGCCTGCCCGCGTGGTGCAGCCGCCTTGGGTCGGCCCAGCCTTGTGCCGCCGCCGCCGCCATCGCGGTCGCTACAACTGTAGGGAGTGGCTGGCCGCCCATGCCGTCCAGGAGACCCGCCGGTGGGTGCCAGATGCGAGCCATGGAACGCACGTTAGTGGTCGGCCCCGGGTGTGGTGAATCCCTCATGGCAATTCGCCCCGGGTGAGGGGGCGTTACCCCCTAAGAGTGCGATAGCCTAACGCCAGAAAAGGTGTCGGAAGAAGGGTATTTCGTGGGTTTGACCGAGGTGGCTGCGCGACTGCGCCGCCCGCGCACGTTTTTAATCGTTTTTGGCGCGGTTGTCGCCACGACGATTTTGAGCGGGTGCACAGCCAATGAGGCTTTCTTCTTCGACATGCCAGAGCCCGCAACCAAAGAAGCCCACACCATTTTGAATTTATGGAATGGGTCTTGGATCGCCGCCTGGGGAGTTGGCATCCTCACCTGGGGGTTGATGCTATGGGCGGCCGTTGCGTATCGCCGCCGGCATAAGGATCAAGTACCTGAGCAGACCGCCTACAACATGCCTCTTGAACTGCTTTATACGGTTGTCCCGCTAATCATGATCCTTGGCCTTTTTTGGTTCACCGCCAGAGACCAAAGTGAACTTCTGACCATGGAGAACGACCAAGTTCAAACGGTCAATGTGGTGGCCTATCGCTGGAATTGGGGCTTCAACTACCTAGACGAAGATGTTTATACGGTCGGTACCCCCGCCCAAAACGCGGTACTGGTCCTGCCGGTGAACGAAAAAGTGCGCTTCGAGCTCACGTCACCTGACGTGATCCACTCCTTCTGGGTGCCGGACTTCCTCTTCAAAATGGACGTCATCCCGGGAAAGACCAACGCATTTGAGTTGACTCCTGACAAAGTCGGTACTTATGTAGGTCGCTGCGCCGAGTTGTGCGGAGTGGAGCATTCGCAGATGCTTTTCTCGGTCAAAGTTGTCGAGCGCGCTGAATTCGATGCTTATGTCGAGCAACTGAAAACACAGGGTCAGTCAGGGCTGCTCGACACAGGCCGTAGCACCGACGAGGGTCAAATGCCAGGGGAGACAACGATATGACAATTCTCAGCGACCGCGTCGTTACGTCGGATCAGGGACCGCAATTACCGCAGCGCAAGAAAAAGAGTCCCGGCTCGATGGTGGTGTCTTGGTTAACCTCAACCGACCACAAAGTGATCGGTTACATGTACCTAATGCTGGCGACATTTTGGTTCTTCGCTGCCGGTGCGATGGCGCTGGTTGTCCGAGCCGAGCTAGCAGTCCCTGGACTGCAATTCGTTTCGCTCGATCAATACAACCAGCTTTTCACGATGCACGGCACAATCATGTTGTTCTTGTTTGCAACCCCGCTGTTCGTTGGCTACGCGAACGTCATCATGCCGCTGCAGATCGGCTCCCCAGACGTCGCGTTCCCGCGCCTTAACATGCTTGGGTTTTGGCTATTCGCCTTCGGCGGATTTACTGTCGCGGCGGGTTTCATTACCCCCGGGGGTGCCGCCGCCTTTGGGTGGTTCGCCTACGCACCGCTCAGCAATGCTATGTACTCACCCGAGGTGGGGGGCGACCTGTGGTTGCTAGGCTTGGCGATGGGTGGGCTAGGTACCATCCTTGGTTCTGTCAACTTCGTGACCACCATTTTCTGCATGCGAGCACCGGGCATGACGATGTTCCGGATGCCGATCTTCACCTGGACGATCTTCGTTACCAGCGTGCTTGCGCTTCTTGCTTTCCCCGTACTGGCCGCCGCCTTGGCACTTGCCTTCATTGACCGTAATTATGGGGCGGTGGTGTTCGCGCCGGAAAACGGTGGAGCCATGCTGTGGGAGCACCTTTTCTGGTTCTTCGGTCACCCGGAAGTCTACATTTTGGCTTTGCCTTTCTTTGGTATCGCTAGCGAAATCATTCCGGTCTTTTCCCGTAAGCCGGCCTTTGGATACAAAGGCTTGATCTTCGCAACTATGGCGATCGGGGCCCTTTCGATGGCGGTGTGGGCCCACCACCTTTATGTCACCGGGTCGGTTTATCTGCCCTTCTTTGCGTTCATGACGATGCTGATCGCGGTGCCAACGGGTGTCAAATTCTTCAATTGGATTGGCACTATGTGGCGCGGGTCGGTCTCATTTGGTACCCCGATGCTGTGGACCCTGGGCTTCATGTTCACGTTCTTATTCGGCGGGCTCACCGGCATCATCTTGTCGGCGCCCCCACTTGACTTCCACCTGTCAGACAGCTATTTCGTTGTAGCCCATTTTCACTACACCGTATTTGGAACCGTAGTGTTCATGTTCTTCGCGGGGCTGTACTTCTGGTGGCCAAAAATGACCGGCAAAATGCTTAATGAACGCCTAGGCAAGATGCATTTTTGGCTGCTGTTTATTGGTTTCCAGACGACTTTCTTGGTGCAGCACTGGCTGGGTGTGCAAGGGATGCCACGGCGGTACGGTGACTACCTGCCTTCGGATGGCTTCTCAACCCTCAATGCGGTGTCGACCGTGGGCGCTGCAATCTTGGGTATTTCAACGCTCTTCTTTATCTGGAATGTAATTAAGACTACTCGCACTGCGCCGATGGTAGGTGTTGATGATCCGTGGGGCTGGGGCGGTTCGCTCGAGTGGGCAACTTCATGCCCGCCACCGCGGCACAACTTTGTATCGATCCCGAAGATCCGTTCTGAGCGACCGGCATTTGATTTGCACCACCCAGAACTTGCGATCACTACCCATGTACCTACGGTTGAAGGAAGTAAATCGTGAAAGTTGAAGGCCGAATATTTGGCCTGGGGGCAATATTCTTTCCAATAGTCGCATTCGCCTACTGGTACCTATCTCACGATCCCATCGGGACCACCGGTTTAGCCCTTTCTGGTGCTTTGGCTTTCTTGATCGCCTTCTATTCGCTCTATACCGCCAAACGGGTTTATCCAAGGCCCGACGATCGACTCAATGGCAATATCGACGAAGCCGACCCGGAGTACGGGGTCTTCAGCCCGCATTCGTGGTGGCCGCTAGTGCTTGGATTTTCGGCCTTCTTAGTTGTTCTCGGACTGATATTCGCGGTTTGGCTTTTGGTGTTTGCCTTCGCGTTGCTGATCGTCGCCTTGGTTGGTTGGCTATTTGAGTACTCCCGCGGCGAGTTCGCGCCCCAGGTGATTCGCTGCGGCCTTCGAGCAGTCGTAGGCGACACTGCCCTTCTTGGCCACCACGGCGTTGGCCGAAGTGGTGAGGACCAACTGCCCCTTCAGCCCCTGCTCCTTCCAAGTCTTGCCTGCCTCGTCGCCGACCAGATAACTGCCGGTGACGTTGATGCCAAAGGTCAGCGCCCACTTGTCGTCCGGGATGTGGCCGGAGGTATCGCTCGGA
>JBAXHK010000111.1:0-5516 GCA_037138935.1 Actinomycetes bacterium | reverse complement strand
CGCGGTCATCTTGTGCTCGGTATTCACGGTTATCGAAGTACGGCGGGTGAGCGAAGGGGTATGGCGCGCCTGGGCATATTCATTTGAGTGGCCCATGATCGGGCTTTTTTGTATCTGGATTTGGTATCGGTATCGCAAGGAAGGAAGTGTCGCTAAGGGGTTTGCGGCACGTTGGCAAGCTCGAGTGGCTCGGATAAGTGCTGCTGCTGATGAAGAGTCGTCCGCTCCGGACACTGCTCCAAGGCTGGCGGATCCAGGTCTAGATTCTTGGCGGTCCCATGTCGCCGACTTGCAGCGGCGTGACCCACCTGGAAGATCACCAGATGAATCGGCGACTAATTAATTGGAAGACAGATGATTTTTGACTTGCCCGCGGGGCAAACATCCCGGCTTGCTGGCTGGCAACGACGCTTCGGGCACACCCGAGTATTGGGCGCCTATTTGCTTGTCACAGCATTTATCTCATTTGGAACGTTAGCGGTTTTTGCGGCACTAATTCAGCAGCCTTTCGTCTTCCCTTCATTGGGGGCAACCGCCTTTGTGTTCTATTTTTCGTCACAAAGTCTGCAAGCGGCTCCCCGTAATGTTTTCTGCGGACAATTAATTGGGGTTTTAGCGGGGGTCTTTGCGCTTTTAGTTTTTGGCCTACTTGATGCGGGCCCGGATTTGGTAGGGGTTAGTTGGCCCAGGGCAGGTGCCTTGACTTTGGCGCTTTGCATGACCCTTGCGGTGATGGTTTGGCTGCACGTGCCACATGCTCCAGCGGGCGCGACCACTTTGATCGTGGCCGCTGGCTTAGTAACAGCGCCAAGCCAACTGGCGATTATGCTTCTCGCGGTCCTAGTCATGATCGCGCAGGCCATATTGATAAATCGGGCCCTCGGGGTGCCGTTCCCGCTCTGGGGCCCGCGCGCGGACGCCTGAGCCTGACATCTGGCTTCGATAAAAGGCACTGCCCCCAAATTGGTGGAGGAATTTGCCCTAAAACTGGGGGTATGAGGTTGACGGTGGAGGAAAATGGAGTAGAGTGGCGCCACTTGGGGTTACGAAGGTGACCAATGGGGCCGATGGGGCCGGTGGGACGGGAGGTGGAGCAGATGTTTTTAGGAACCCATGCCCCACTGCTCGACGACAAGGGCCGTTTGGTCCTCCCAGCTAAATTCCGTGAGGGCTTAGCGGCCGGACTGGTACTCACCAAAGGGCAAGAACGTTCAATCGTGGTCTGGCCCGCGGCCGAGTTCGCGTCGTACGCCGAGCGGCTAAATGAGGCCTCTCGCTCCGATGCCCAGGTGAGGGCCTACCTCCGGGTGCTGTTCTCGGGTGCGTTCGACGAAATCCCAGATCGTCAGGGGCGCATTACGGTGCCACCGGCCCTGCGTGAATACGCGGGCCTGCACCGCGAAGTCGTAGTCGTGGGTAACGGCAGCACCGTCGAGATGTGGGATGCGGCCGCCTGGAACTCATATTTGGCCGCCCAAGAGGACGCCTTCTCCGGTATCAGCGAAGAGGTGGTGCCCGGGATTTTGTGACGCCGCGCGGTGAGGTCTCCTCCCGCTCCCGCAGTTCCTGACGCACTTCCCCCGCGCCAGGGGCCCGCTTTTATCAGCGGGCGGGGACCTGGCCACGCGGCCACTGCAAGTACCGCACGCAACTGAACCGGGTACCGAAGATCGGCCAAAGAAAAGTGGAGGAAAGATGACGGCGCTTGCACGGGAGCTCACGGATCTGACTGTGGCGATGCCACAGCAGCACCCGAGCGAACCTGTCTTGCGCGTCGTGCCAGTAAGTCACCGGGCCCGCCACGCACTGCGCCTGTTCGCGGTATTGGCGCTCGCGGCTGGCCTGACAGCGGCGGTAATGTCCGGTTTTTCTACTTTAGTTAGTGGCTGGGGCCCAATCTGATGACTACTTCAGTGGGCCACCTGCCGGTGATGCCAGCTCGGGTCATCGCGCTCTTGGCGCCGGCCCTTGCGGCCCCTGGTGCGGTACTCGTAGATGCGACTTTGGGGCTGGGCGGACATGCCGAATATGCCCTTCAACAATTTCCCGAACTGCACCTTGTTGGCCTTGATCGAGATAACGATGCCATCGAGTTATCACGTGAACGACTAGCGAATTTCGGTGAGCGCATCACCCTTGTGCATGCGGTCTACGACGAACTGCCGCAGGTTTTAACTTCGCTGGGTTTGCCATCGGTACAGGGAATCCTGTTTGATCTTGGAGTTTCCTCGATGCAACTAGATGTCGTTGAGCGCGGCTTCTCATATGCGAACAACTCACCGCTAGACATGCGGATGGATGCTTCCACGGGTATGACGGCGGCAGACGTACTAAACACCTATGACGAAAAGCACCTTGCGCGCGTGCTGCGTATTTATGGCGAAGAGAAGTTTGCCGGGCGAATTGCCTCCAAGATCGTTGCCGAGCGCGCGGTAGCGCCATTTAGTAACTCCACGCGGTTGGTTGAACTTATTCGCGATGCGATACCGGCACCGGCTCGGCGCACGGGAGGCAATCCGGCTAAGCGCACCTTCCAGGCTTTGCGAATTGAAGTAAACGGCGAGCTGGATGCACTCCGAGCCGCGCTGCCTGCTGCTCTTGATGCACTTTGCCTTGGGGGGCGCATTGTGGTGATGTCATATCAATCACTTGAAGATCGCATGGTTAAGCAGGCACTCGCCAAGGGCGCACATCCTGATGTGCCGCGCGGGCTGCCGGTCATTCCCGACAACCTACTTCCGTGGCTGCATTTGCTAACGCGCGGTGCCGAGATTGCAGATGAAAGTGAACTGGCGGGTAATCCGCGATCGGCATCAGTTCGTATTCGAGCAGCAGAGCGGGTGGCGGCGTGAGTTCAACTGCCCGTAAGCACGAGGTGGCTCCTGAGATTTTGGGTGATTTTGACCCCGCGAACATTGACCTCGCTAACACTGATGCCACGGAGTACGCAACTCGCGGCGCACATGCGCGCAGGCATGCTCGGCCGAACTTGCGTTTGGTTTCGCCACTTCGCGCAGAGCGCGCCAGCCGTGGAGTCTTTATCCTCTTTGTCACGGGGTTGCTCGGTATCGGCCTGGTTGCGATGTTGGTAATTAACACGGCGTTGGCCCAAGGTGCATTTACCCTCAGTGAGTTGCAGCAGGAGCAGGCGGCACTTTCAGAGCAGGAAGCCGCACTCACCCAGGTGGTGGAGGCGGCATCGACTCCTGGAGCCCTCGAGAGCCAGGCTCGGGCACTTGGGATGGTGCCTAGTCAAAATCCGGTCTTCCTGCGCCTACCCGACGGCGCAATTCTCGGCAATCCCAAGCCGGCCCCGGGTCGCCCGGTTGCCAACCCGTTAGCGGTTAACTCAAATATTTCGACTCCCGCTGATGCCACGGCGCTGGAAGGGGTAAGCGGGGACGCGGTAGGTACTGACCTGCCGATTGCGCCGGGGGAGAACTATGACCCGGCCGCTGCGGATGCGGCAAAGTCCGCGAATTTAATTATTGGTGCCGGTAAGGGTGCCGGTAAGGGTGCTGGCAAGGGCGCCGCTAAAGGCAATCAAAATGAGAACTCGATGTGGACCGAAATACCGATTCAGATCGGCAATACCAGCACCGATGCCGGCCTTGTCGCCAAGCCGGTGAACTGAGTAACGGCTCCGGTATGGCCAGCACCTCAACTCGTCAGCGCCCTAATTCAAAGTCAAGAGTTGAACCCCCGCGTGGTCGGCGAGCCAATCTTCGACTCGGCAGTCCTTATAAGCGTGGTGGAATTCTCACTTTGGTGACCGTCATCGTACTTACGATTTTCGCGGCTCGACTAATTGATTTACAGGCCGTGCGTGGTGAATCCTTGGCGTCAGCAGCCCTTGATCAGAGACTACGAACTGTGCCAATTATGGCCGGACGCGGTGCCATCATTGACGCGAATGGGCAGCCGCTGGCAGTAACCGTCGAAGCCCGCAATTTGACCGTCGACCAAACTTTGGTGAGTGACCCCACCGCGGTGGCTATTGCACTGTCACCAATTCTCGGCAGAGATATTGGTGAACTAATTACCCGTTTGACCGGTGATCGCCGATTTGTGTATGTTGCTAAAGAGTTGACTCCGGATACCTGGCGGCGGATCGAAGCACTGAGATTGCCTGGTATTTTCAGTGAGGAAACAGCGAGACGGATTTACCCCGGTGAAGACCTTGGTGCGAATGTCGTTGGATTCGTAGGTGCGGACGGCACTGGTGCAGGCGGTATTGAATACGCATATGAAGCCGTACTCGCAGGCACAGCTGGGAGTGTGACATTTGAGCGGGGGCCGGGTGGTCGGGCGATTCCAACCGCGCAACAAAACCAGGTTGATGCAACGGCTGGTGCCAGCGTGCAGTTGACAATCAACCGCGACATCCAGCACGTTGCTCAAGCCGCAATCGCGGCGCAGGTGGCGTCCTCGCGAGCAGATAGTGGCACCGTTGTGGTGATGGATCCCAAGACTGGGAAAATCCTCGCATTGGCTGAAGCACCGACGTTTGACGCGAATAGAGCTGGCTCGGCAGCTGCCGATGATCGTGGTAATCGGGCACTGAGTGACGTTTATGAGCCGGGGTCTACGAGTAAGGTGATGACATTGGCGGCGGTTGTCGATCAAGGAATGGCAACCCCTTATTCGACTTTCACGGTTCCAAGTGGCCTCAAGCGCGGAGGCAAAGTCTTCCACGACAGCAACCCACATGGCACTTTGCAACTGACTCTCGCTGGAGTGATGGCGAAGTCAAGCAACATGGGGACCATTTTGGCCGCTGAGCGGATAGGTGGAAAAACCCTTTATGCCTACCTAAAGAAATTTGGGATCGGTGAAGTTACCGGGCTAAATTTCCCCGGTGAAAGCACCGGCCGAGTACCTAAATACAAGGATTGGAGCGCTACCTCATTTCCCACCATCGCATTTGGTCAAGGGCTGAGTGTTAATGCGGTACAGGCCGCCAGCGTTTATGCAACTATTGCCAATGACGGGCTTCGGGTGCAGCCTAGTTTGGTAGCTGGGGTGATCAACGAGGATGGGTCGGTAGATCAGCCGCCGAAACCTATTTCCACTCAAGTTGTCAGCCCCGAAACCGCGAAGCAGGTAAGCGCAATGCTTGAGAGCGTTGTCGGTGAAGGCGGAACTGGCGTGAATGCGAAAATCCCCGGGTATCGAATTGGGGGCAAGACCGGTACCGCAATGTATGTCGAACCCTCATGTGGCTGCTATCGGGGTGGGGTCGTCGCTTCGTTCATCGGGATTGCTCCGGCTGACGATGCGCAGTTAGTTGTCGCAGTGAGCTTGGTGAATCCACGTAGCGGCCGTTATGGTGGCGAACTCGCTGCTCCGGTTTTTAAGAAAGTTATGACATACGCGCTGCAGGCTCAGCAAATACCTCCGACCGGTACTCGCCCAGCGAACTTGGCTTTGACGTATGGCGGCGGGTAGGCCCGATGACTTCAGTGCCACGGCCGGTGCCGCGCACTACGACCCTCGCCGAGCTTTGTCCAGCGGCG
>JBAXHK010000110.1:0-5516 GCA_037138935.1 Actinomycetes bacterium | reverse complement strand
GTAGCTCGTGACCGACACCGCCCATGCGCCGGAACCCGAGAAAGGTGTGGAAATCCCCCCATTTTTGGCAACGTTGAAACATTGCTCGCGGTTAAGGGTTGATTTAGTAATCCGTTTTCCAAGAGGATCCTTTGTAGCGTCAACCCATTGAAAGGGAACCCACATGTCAATTGATAAGTCAGGCCAATCCCGACGCAATTTTCTAACCGGTGCGGCCGTGACAGTGGGGGCGGTGGGGTTAGCAGGTTTGGTGCCGGCGCCGGCGGCCGCTGCACCGAGCGTGCTGCGAGCTCCTGCTGCGCGTAGTGCTATAGCGCGGCGGCCAATTATTAGAAGTGATCGGCAGGGCTTTAACCGCCGCTGGTTCGCACCCAATCTCAAGGCCGTCTATGTGCCTACCAGCACTGACCAAGTCGCGAATGTCGTCACTGAAGCACTTTCAGCGCACGGCAAGAATGTAAAGGTGACCTCTGGTCGCCACTGCTACGAGGATTTCGTTTATAACGATCAAACCCATGCGGTAATAGATATGTCTGCTTTGAATCAGGTGGGTTTTGACCCTGATTACAACTCTTACTTTGTTGACGCTGGGTGCGAAAACTGGACGGTTTATCGAACGATGTTGAATGCGTTCAATAAGACACTGCCAGCAGGTTCTTGCTACTCGGTGGGCGCCGGTGGCCACATCACCGGTGGGGGATACGGCTTGCTCTCCAGGCTGCATGGCCTGACCATCGATCACGTAACCGCAATTGACGTTGTTACTTGGGATGCGCGCTCGAGTTCGGCGAAGATGCGCCATGTGTCCGAGAAGAGCAGTGACGCGGCTGAACGGGATCTGTTTTGGGCACTTCGCGGTGGCGGCGGAGGTAATTTTGGCGTGATCGTGCGTTACTACTTCACTGACCCGCCTACCGCACCAGATCATGCAACAGTTTGGAATTTGGCCTGGGACTGGTCAGACATGACGAACGCAGGTTTTGCAAACTTATTGGCCGAATACGCCGACATGGTGACGACGATGCCCAATACGGACTGGTCATTGCTGTGTCTGACTCACGTCACAAATGGTCAACTTGGCATGACCCTCCAGATAGTTTCACCCGCCGGTACAAGTTTCACCGAGCACCGACGCCGGGCCGAGGCAAGTGTGGCAGGTGCGAAAAAGCGCTTCTCCGCGATCGCGCCCGCGGTGCGCCTGATGCAGCCGCTTGGCGGGCATCCATACATTAGCGCAGTCCCGAAGAGTGAATCGGCGGTCCACCTCACTTATCTCGAGGCCCTTCAGGACCTAAATGGCATCGGACCGAATCAATTCTTCAAGAACAAGTCGGCATATATGAAGAAAGCTTTCCCGACCGATCAAGTTAATGCGATCTACCACTGGCTAAACGTGACTCCCGCCGGCGCCAATCTGTCACAAGCACTCGTACAGGTCGATAGTTACGGCGGAGAAATCAATAAGCGCTCATCGACCGCGACAGCGGTACCGCAACGATCTTCCATCATGAAACTGCAGTACCAGACTTATTGGAATAATGATTCGGTGCCTGGCAATCGCAATGCGGAGCCGTATTTGGCTCAAGCTGAAACCCAACTGACCTGGCTAAATGACTTATATCGCGCCGTTTACGCCGAATATGGCGGCACTCCGAACCCGGCAAACGACACCACCGGCACCGTTGGCGGCTGCTACTACAACTATGCCGATAGCCAACTTGGCACGCACGCCCGCGGCGACGCTGATAAGGCGCTTTGGCTCTATTTCCTAGATAACCTCCGGAATAATCCACGCAACCTCGTGTCCGTGAAGAAACATTGGGATCCAGAGAACTATTTCCACCACGCGCAGTCAATACCGGTTAAGTAAATCTTGGTTGGGTAATTGGGCGACTTTGCCTAAATTCGAATTTTGACTGGCGCTCGCGCTGATCATCTTCTTGGTTCGGTGGCCGGCTGAGGAGCCCTTGAATTTCTTAGGTATCAGCTAGGAAGGTATCGAGCAGCAAGGCAGTTCGCGAACTGTTGGCCTGGGCGTCAGCGGCAAGTGCGGCGGTTAGCGGCTGCCAATCGTGTTCTGGGGCGCCCAGGGCAATCGCCATGCGTTCCAAAATCTCCGCTGTTACCTCTATATGGGGTTGCAGCCCCCATGCTGAGCCCTTCCGGAAGATCAGGTCACCGTGTTGGTAGGTGCCAATGATTTGGCATCCGGGCGGCGCGGTTATTACATCGTCATGCCAGATCACCCACGGACCTGCAAATACTTCGGCCCGGTACGCCGTGGTATCAATTTCGTTGTAAGCACGAAAGGTCTCGGGCATTCTTTGCACCGTGCCGCCCAGCGCGCGAGCTAAAACTTGGGCCCCAAAACAGATACCAAGATAAGGCCGGCCTTGGCCCACCCAATCGGCAACCATCGCTATCTCGGCCGCCGCGGGTTGCTGGAGATGGCCCGCGGCCACCGACGTGGGTGAACCCATAACGATCAAAAGATCACCTTGGGGGAGCGGGCCACCTAACTCACGGTGGCTTCTGGTGACCTTGAAGTCATTCTTGGCGAGCCAAGGCTCTAGATGCCCTAATTCATTGGCAATATCGGAGTGTGAGAGCACGATCGCGGTTGCCACCTTTGGGAATCTATCGGTAGCCGGGAATCGAGATGCCAAACCCCACTGGGACGGGGGTTTCTACTCAATTCGGGCGGCTCCGGTTTGCCGTATATGGCGGGCAGCATCATAATTTGGGAGGTCGAAATGTCTGCGCCAGTTGGTATTTATGGCGAAACAGCATCGTTTGGGAGGGAAGGCGACTGATGTCTGGCCAAACCCCAGCTCCTGCGCAGGATTTCGACGACGAGAAGCTGAGAAAGTCAATAGGCGCGTCACAGGGGCCAGAGCAATCGGGAGCTCGGCCTCCCGTAAATGCGGCAAGTAAGTCAACGCGACCTAATGTGACGCCAGACAAAGCGGCGGAGGCCGACGCCAAAGCGCGTATGGATGCCTTCCGGGCACAACGCGATCCCGAAACAAAGCCGTTGGGGCCGATGTTCGTTAATGATCGTGCTAAGGCCAGTCAGAGGAAGATGGATGAAAACCGCGAAGCGGAAAAGAACATCTACACCGATGATGCGACAGCCATGATTCGCCGCAAAGATGAGCAGGCTCTGAATGCGACCGGAACGACGAGCGCTAATCGAATGGCCCAAAGTGTCAGTAAGGGAGCCGGGGCGGTCGACCGGACATTAGCCGCGGGTGGCACCACGGCGAAGGTCGTCGATAAGCTTTCGGGCGGATTTGGGGAGACAATCCAGCAGGTGGCCGTGGCGACGCAGGCGCAGGGCATGATTTCGGCCCAGAAGGACACCGCCCGCCAAGACGCTGCTCAGGACACCAAGAAGAAGGCATCCGAAGCGCATGAGGGTCTCTTCAAGTCACTTGATTCGATGCGTGCAGCCAAAACTTCCGGGGGTGGTTACGAACCGGGGCAGGGTGGTGCCCTGTTTAGGGGGATGGGGGAGACGGTCCGAGCCCACAACAACGCGCGCAGAGCGGCGATTGCGGCGGGTCGGGACACGATCAAGCCGATGAGCGTGGACCACACCCTCGGTCAGGAGGTCCCCATCAATGTTGAAGATGGAACCGTCATTGATTCGAGTCTTGGCGACAAGGCACGCGAGCACAAGGACGCGCTCAAAGAGGGGTGGACGGCCGAAGAGAAAGATCTCAAGCAAAAGCCAGGTCAGCGCAAAGATGGCTGGTTCTCAAAGGCCGACCCTGCAGAGAAAAAAAAGTGGGACGAGCGGATGTCCCTCAACGCTGAAGAGGGAAAGAAGCTCACGGAAGATGTTGCAGTCGTGGATACGTCTGCAAAGGAACGTGAAAAGTTTAAAACAAGGAACAAGAAGGGCTACAAGTACGGCCTAGATAAAGATGAGGCAGCGGAATATCGCACGGCGCGGGATGAGCACGCTGAGGCAAGCACAAACATTGAAAAAGCCCACGACGCCCATGTGGCCTCCCACCAGTCGTCCTTTGACGAACTCACCAAAACAGGTAAAACGCAGATGCAAGAAGACCGGAAAAAAACCAAAGGGTCCTTTGGATTTGGCGGCGGGTTTTCTAAACAGGGGCACCTCGATGACGCTGAGAGGCGCCTCAAAGAAAAGCAAGCAGAGCTGTCAAAAGGGATAAATACTAAGATCGCTAACACGCAAAGTGCTGCTGATGGAGCTAAGAAGTCTGGAGACACTCTTAGGCACCAGACAAAACTCGACGAAATTGCGCAGCATAAGGTCGCACTCAAGCAGATTAAAGATGGTTCGCATTTAGACCTAGGTAGCGCGGTAAAGCATAGGAACATGCTCATTCGAGAGAAAGATACTGGCTTAACTGCGGATCAGCAAAGGCAGCATGATGGTTTGCGTGCTGAACTTGACAAGGCAAAGGGCGATTCAACCTCTGGCGCCGGACAAACCGATATTGACGCCCGGGACGATCACCAAAACACTATCGATCATTATCGGTTTGTAAAAAAGCACGGGATGTCAGCGGAAGAGCATGATCAAAAACTTGAGAAGGAACAGCGACTCTTAGAGATCAAAAAAGAATCAGATACTCGGCTAACCACCGAGGAGTCAAAGAGACATGTAGATATTCAAAAAGAACGCTCGGATAACAAGGGTCTGGTTAAGCGAACCAAAAAATTTGCAAAAGATCATGATGGCGAGGAGGTCAAGGATGGAAGAGCCGGGGGCATCAGCACTTCGCTTAACCCTGACAAGCTCATCACGACACCTGAGGACGCGCGCTCTTTGGCAATGAATAAGGCTTCGCGCACCGCTGTTCGGGGGGGAGAGGTAATTGAAGGAAATCTTGGCAAGGCTCGAGCAGCAATGGAGTCCGGCGACCTTGAACAGGGTCGCAATATCGCCATCTCTGGGGCAGCCCAAGGCATCACTGACGCGGCCTTGAGTGCAACCGGTGCCGGCTTCGCGGTCTCATCGACAGCAAGTGTCATCGGGAAAGGCGTTCAGGCTGGCGGAAACATCGTTGGCGCCGCCACACATGAAGGCGCTGACAGGGCCATTTTGGCTCAAGAAGGACGAAGTTTAGAGCACGGCTCAGATGGCAGGACTGGGCGTTTTCACGAAGTTCATGACTCGGTTATGGACTTTCATGGACCCGACGCTGGAGCATTTAAGGGTGATATGGCCGGGGGCGCCAAGCACGTCTTGTCAGCGGTCCAAAGTCAGTTCGGTGACGACATAAAAGATGGTCTCGCGGGTGCGGTAACGGGTTCATCGGTGGTCAATTCCATAGCCGATCACACTGCCTCGGCAATGAAGCCGGTTGCTGACGTTGCCAACGATGTTGCCTCGGTTGGTCACCAGGCAGTCGACACGGTGGCGCCCATAGCAAATGCAGTCTCAGAACAAGCCAATAACGTGGTCGACACAGTTCATGCTGGTGCGAACTCTGTGCTGGGTGCATTGCCAGTTCCGGGAGCTGACGCGGTTT
>JBAXHK010000109.1:0-5541 GCA_037138935.1 Actinomycetes bacterium | reverse complement strand
GTGGCCAGAGGCCTGAGTTTCGTGCCAGCTGTTGAGTCACTGATTAGTTGGTTCGAACGTGAGGCTTTGCCACGTGGTTTTTCGCACACGGGGCAGGTGGTCGGACTTGATCAAATTCCGGTCGACGGAGCAGATTTAGACTTTCAAGTGGGCTTCGAGATGCACCATGACGGTTCGAAGCGGGCGGATATCGGAGTTTGTTTGCCATATGCGGGTGACGGCACCACCGGACCGTTGGCACTTCTTGAACCCAACGGCTTTTATGAGTTTGATGTCAATGAGGGTGTCGGGTCATTTATGGGTGTCTTCGTGCGGCTAGTCTGGCCACAGGAGCCTTTGGAGTTACAAGCACAGGCGCTCCGCTTGGATGAAACCTTGCGGGCGTTGGGTGCCAGTTGCCGTTTGTCGACGAACCCAGACGCTAGAAAACTTGTTGATGGCTTGGGCTTGCCGCGCATGCTTGGGGTGCTTCCAGGGCGAAGTGATTTAGTGCGGATGCTTTTCATCATTCCAGACATCGCGGCACTTTCACTAGCCGGTCAGCTTTTAGCCGATGCCGGAGTGTCTGCGGCTAGTTTGGCTAACTTCTCGGCGATTGAGCCGATTGTTGGGGGGCCACCTCCTCTCCGAATTGCCGTGGACATGACAAACACTGGTCTGGGCTCGCGAGTTGGGTTTGAAGTTTTCAACCCGCAGGCAATTGCGCTGCTGGCCCCAGTGATGACCGAACTAGGTGTTGATCAGCAGATGCAAGAGAGTGTCCTAGTGGCGGTTGCTGAGCCCGATAAAGAACCCACGATTTACCAAGATAACTCCGATGGTTCAGTTTCTGATATCCCGATAGCCCACCAACGCATTAGTTTGATTCACGTCAAGATCGGATTTGAGGAAGATGGTCAGGTGGTCGTAAAGACTTACGTCGTGGCGAAAAGTACAGCACTAGACGAAGTCGGCAAGTCTGTTGAAGATTCAGTTATTCCAAAGTCGTGGGAGTTTCACGACCTACTTTTCCATTCAAAAACACGAGATGGCCGAGTGCGTAGCAAGTTAGGCGGTACCGCCCGATTCACGATTAGGCCGCATCCCGAGGAGCCCTCGACCCAGCCTGTGCCAGGTGACATCTTGTTACCAAGTATTGATATCCCTAACGTTATTGCGGGTGATCCGCCATTCGGAATGGTGCTTGAAAAGCGTACCTCGATTCGTGCCTGGGATGGTCCGGAACTGCCCGTGGTTAAACTCGCTGAGCTACTTGCGCGCGTGATGCACCTAGTTCCGCGAAGTGTCGAAATGTATGGCCAGGTCGAGGAACGTCCCGGCCGTATCTATCCATCCGGCGGTGGGCTTTATGAGATTGACATCGTGGTGTTCGCCAGTCGAGTTGCTGGCCTAGCGCCCGGCGCCTATGTCTACCGCCAAGGCTCACATTCACTTGGCGCCTTGACCGGTGAGCTCGAGTACCAACAGAAAGTAATCTTTGGCGCCAGTGAGGCAACCGGTGGGGGGATGTCCAGGCCCCAAGTGTTACTGGTACTTGCTGCACGTTACCCAGACATCGCGACCAAATATGAGGGCATCGCTTACTCACTGATGCTCAAGCATGTCGGAGTAATGATGGCGACCATTCAGTATTCTGCGACGGCCATGGGCTTAGGGTCAGTTCCATTAGGTACCGGTGATAGTGATGCATTTGCCCTGGCTACCGGACTTGACTACTACACCCAAGGGTCAATCGGTGAAATCGCTATCAGTCCGTTGGACTGACCTGCGGATTTTCGACTAGGAGTTATTGATGTCGGGGCTTGTCAATACCGAGGTTGAGCCGTGGGAGTTTAGCCTTCCAGCGCTTGCTGCTTTTCAGGTGGCACCGGATGGGTCCCATGTGTTGACCATGGCTGGCGGAGTAGATGCCCAGTGCGAAGCAATGGTGCTCAGCAATTTGATTGATCCGCTGGCTTGGTGGCGGCGGGGTTTCTGGCTACTCAATGGTTCGGTCATGGTTGACCCTGCTGGGAGAGCGGTATTGATTTCTTCGGCCCCAGAACTTGCAGAGCGGGTTATAATCGGGCTTGCGAAAATGGGCTGGAGTTGTTTGGGCGACTTTTTGATTCCTGCGCGGGTGGTTGCTGGCCAAGTTATCGTGTGCCCGCGTCAGTCGCCGGTGATCTGTTCGGCCGCCATGGCCGTAAGTGAGTCATTGGATATCGAACAGTTTGTGCGTCCCGGGGGTAATGCCGTGGGGGTCGCACTTAGCCGTTGGCCGGAGCCGATTGCTTTGGTGGCCATGGCCACTTTAATGCCCGAGCCACCCGAACCGGTATCACCTGGGATTGGCCGGGCTCGAATCGCGCGGGCGCTGCTGGTAGAGGTGGTCGCAAAGGAGCGCACACCGAGTGAGCTACTAGATATTGTGACCGGCCTTGCAGTGTTACCGGCATGGGTCAGTAGTGACCCACTGCGGGTGGTGACGGACCCGGATGCGCAATGGGCGTCAGACGATGCGCAGGCGGTGGCCATCAAAGCCAAGGTTGCTTTGGTTGCTGCGCTCAATGAACTTGCCGATTGGGTGGCTAAAAATAATGGCTAGCGACGAACTGGCCGTGCTGCCGTCAAGTGTCTGGTTAGCCTCATATCCAAAATCTGGGAACACCTGGTTTCGCTTCGTCTGGAAGGCAGTCGAGTCGGCCCAGGATGAAAAATTTAGGCCGCATGAGTCCGCGCAGCCATGCCAAATGGAGTACCTGACCACTTGGGGTATTGATGCCAGGCGCCTAAGTTGCGACGAGTTGGACTTACTGAGGTCAAGATTGGAGTTGGTTACCAACGACCGGTCAGGTCGCCCAACCCTGCGCAAGACCCACGAGAAGTTTCGTAGCGCACCTGATGGCTCGGAGTTATTCCCCGCGGCAACCTCGCGTGCTGCCCTGGTGATTATTCGAGATCCACGTGATGTCGCGTGTTCAGCCGCTCGGCATTTCAATGTGTGTCTGGACGGTGCGGTTGATCTGCTCTGCCGGCGCGATCCGCAATCCCCGGGAACCCCATCGGTACTTATGAGCCGTCAGCCGCAAGGCTCTTGGTCAGAGCACCTTGATAGTTGGCGCCGTTTACCCACCTACCCGGTCGCGGTCTACCGCTATGAGGATTTCTTGGCAGAGCCGCATGCGACTTTTGGTGCAGCATTGAAATTCGCAGGTCTAGAAGTTTCGAAGAACGAGCTTGTCTACGCCGTCGAATCAACGCGTTTTGACAAACTGCAATCGCGTGAGCGCGAAAGCGGGTTTAGTGAGCGCGCGACGGGCACCGAGGTTCCTTTCTTTAGAAAGGGCCAGGCCGGAGGCTGGCGCGGTGAGCTAAGTGCTAGCCAGGTCTCCAAAATTGAGCGCAATTGCGGCGCTTTGATGGAAGAGTATGGCTACCTAATCGAAGGTAGGTTGACATCAGCTTCGCCGTCCACTGCGAACCAGGTGAAGTTATCCGGTGACAAATTGTTTGCGGCTGCCGTGCCGCCAAAGCAAGATGTGCCCCTCGACCTATCTACCCGTTTTGTTAAAGATGACCGGGTGATGACCTCACAAGTTGGCGACGATTTAGTTCTTGTGACATCTGACTACGAGTTGATGGGCCTTGACCAAATGGGTGCGTTGATCTGGGACTACCTAGACCACCCGATGTCTTTTCAGGAGTTAGTAGACACCTTGTGTGAACAGTTCGGGATAGATTCGACTACGTGCATAGACGACACCACGCCGATGCTGCAATTATTGCTAAACGGTGGCGCGCTGAACGTCATCACTTAACGGCGGGCACGAAGTTAAGATTTCTGAGCTACCAGAATATTGGTGTCGGGTTCAGTTCAGGTTCCGTTAGAGCGGTATCTCGCCACCCCATCTTCACCGGTACTTCGTACAATCGACCAGGTGCAAACCTCGGCCAGAAGTGTCGGATGCCTGGTACCACGACTTTAACAACGGGCATGCCAATATCGGGCTTGGTCATATTCGCCACCGACATCGTCATACCGTGATCAGCAAGTAGAGCGACCACCTTTTCAACATTGGCCTTGCCATCGGTGTTCCAGTCGTGCGCGTGATCGGTTGGTGTGGTGAGAGCGAGTGTGGGGTCGGGAAGCACATATGGGTGCTGGTCCATTGTTGGCGTGTACCACCAATTCACCTCTGGCTTTGAAACGTCTAGTTCGGTGGGCGCACCGTGGGCCTCCATTGAGGCGATCATCCCGAGCATCTGATTCATTTCGGTTAGTGAGCGGAGCAGCGCCCCACGTGGGTCACGGTGGGCACCGAAACCAAGGAGGATTCGAGGGAGTCCGGTACGCGCCTTCGAGGCGGCCACGAATGCTGGGATGCCGAGGTCACTGGTCACATCGAGTGCCCAAATATCGCGGTCAAGAACTTCGCTGTAATGGGTTCGAAGGCGATTGAAATACGGATCGTCATAGGTGGTTGCATAGGCGTCGATATCGACTCCGGGCCTATTGATCCCGTTGTACCACCAAGTTGAAACGGCGTCACGTTCAACCAATTCGAAGAAGCCTTGTAAAATGGCATCTTCGATTGAGGTACCAGCGGCATTGCCATTTGAATCGGAACTGCAGCCGTTGCGTGGGTATTCGCCCACGTAGTTATAAAAGGTGTATGAGGTTGGTAGCCACACGCGCCGTTGCTCGGTCAACGACCAAATCGGCGACCAAGGCATTTCCACATCCGGATCGAATCTCTTGGGGATTACATGCTTGCCGTTGCGGGAGGCGTTCCATTCCTCGCGGGTGTCGTACTGGTGATCACTGAATAGCATGCACGACCGCGGGTCAATCGCCAGTTCGCCAAGTTTGGTCATCGAGTAAACCATGCTCGGTTCATCGCCTGCATAGGTTGCGGCGTAACGTTCGATGGCTTCTGCCAAGGCGCCCGCCCGCGCCTGTTCAGGTGTCGTGCCTTTACCGCCGGCATTTTGCCGAAACCCGCATACTTTCGCACCCTTTTTCACGGTGGCGAGGTTAACCCCCGACTCAACAACGTGCGTGACGTCATTGTCCAAGTTCGTGCGTTGTAGGTGTTCAACTACGCCAGTAACGCGGCTGACCTGGTGGCCATAGGTGTCCAAGGTCTGTTGCGGGGTAAGGCGCCGGTAGCTGCCATCATCTTTGGCATCGAGCGCACCTGTTTCGAGAACTATTTCAACCGGTGCGTTCTCTAAGGTGAGTGGTTCACCGCAGGTCTCGCACTGCGGTCGTCGGACTACGTGGTGGATGGTGCGGTCACCGTTTAGGTGGTCGATAATTGTCATCATCGAAATGGCCGGGTCCTGATGGGCGCTAGCGTGTGGCCGGCCAGCGAAAGTGCGTAAGAGTTCGAGTGCGATCTCACCACCAGCGTGTGCGAGCGTGGTTGGAGTCCAGCCCTTGGCAATTGGACCCATGCGTTCGCCGTCACTGAGTAAACGTTTCTCGACCTGTCTATTAAATTGCAGGCGAACCGCCAGGCATTGCCAGCAGGGGCCGGGTGAGCCAAGCCACGGGCC